>DASYLG010000022.1:0-2724 GCA_036009685.1 Iamia sp.
GACGGCGTCGGACAGCCTGCTGACCGTCGTCGCCGCCTTCGGGGCCAACATCGTCATCGCCGTGGCCAAGACCGGGGCGGCCATGGTCACCGGGTCGGCGTCGCTCCTGGCCGAGGCCGCCCACTCGTGGGCCGACGCCGGCAATAGCGTCCTCCTGCTCGTCGCCGACCATCGCTCCCGCCGTCCGGCCGACGCCGCCCACCCCCAGGGCTACGGGCGCGAGGCCTACGTGTGGGCGCTGCTCGCCGCCGTCGGCGTCTTCGTGGCCGGCGCGGCCGTCTCCATCACCCACGGGGTGCACGAGCTGTTCGACCCGGCGCCGGCCGAGGGCTTCGGTCTCGGGTACGCCATCCTCGCCCTGGCCTTCCTGCTCGAGGGCGCCGCCTTCCGGCAGTCGGTGCGCCAGGCCCGGCGGGAGGCCGCGGCCCTCGACCGCGATGTCGTCGACCACGTCGTGCGGACGTCCGATCCCACCCTGCGGGCCGTCTTCGCCGAGGACGCCGCCGCCCTGGTCGGGTTGGTGATCGCCGCCGCCGGCCTCGCCCTCCACCAGGTAACCGGGTCGTCGGCGCCCGATGCCGTGGCGTCGATCCTCGTCGGCGTCCTGCTGGCCGTCGTGGCCGTGGCCCTGGTCGAGCAGAACCGGCGGTTCCTCGTGGGCCAGGAGGCGGACCCCGCCGTCCGCGCCGCCGTGGTGGACGCCCTCCTGGCCGACCCCGATGTCGACCGGGTGACCCACCTCCGGCTCGAGTACGTCGGTCCCCGGCGCCTGTCGGTCGTGGCCGACGTCGACCTCACGGGCGACGATCCCGAGTCGCAGCTGGCCGTCCGGCTGCGCGCCCTCGAGGAGCGGCTGGCCGCCTCGCCGACGGTCGCCGACGCCGAGCTCGGCGTCTCCGCCCCCGACGCGCCGGCCCTGTCACGCTGACCGAGGCGGGGCGCCGTCAGGTACGACCCTGGGTCTCCTGCGCCTCGACCAGGGCCGCCTCCGGGCCCGGTCCCCGGATCTCCCAGCGGGCGTGCAGGACCGGGTAGCCCGCCTCCCTCATGGCGGCGACGACGACGGCATCGTCGTCGACGACGAGCGCGACCTCGGCCGCCGGCGCCCGGGCCCGCAGCAGCTCGACCTTCAACCGGGCCGCCGGCCGGCGATCGCCGACGGAGCGCATGATCAGCTCGTGGCCGTCGAGACCGTGGCGGCCCAGCCACGCCTCGGTGTCGCCCCGCAGGTGGCTCGGCCGGCCGGTCAGGTAGACCACGTCGTGATCGGCACCGAGCCGGGCGACGAGCGCCACGCCCTCGGCGTGGACCTGGTCCTGGTCCGCGGCGGCGAAGAAGCCCCGCCAGTCCTTGGGCCGCCGATCGAGGTGGTGGAGCCGGTGGCGCACATCCGCGAGGACACCGTCGATGTCGACGACCGCGAGGCTCTGCCCTGGTTCAACGTCCGTCGACCTCCCCGGTGCGCGCCGGTCGACACCGGTTCGGGTGGTGAACGGTGGGGAGGAGGCCACCGCCCCTCGGACGGAGGAGACGACGAGATGGCCGAGGATCACGGGACCACCGAGGTGCTCGTCGCCGACGCCCTGGTCGAGCGGTTGCTGCGCTGGGGGATCGGTCGGGTGTTCGGCTACTCCGGCGACGGCATCGACCCGATCCTGGCCGCCATCGGCCGTCGGGACGGCGATCTCGAGCTGGTCACGGCCCGCCACGAGGAATCCGCCGCCCTCATGGCCACCGGCCACGCCAAGTGGACCGGCGGCACCGGTTGCTGCCTGGCGACCCACGGTCCCGGGGCGATCCACCTGCTCAACGGTCTCTACGACGCCAAGCTGGACAAGCGACCCGTGGTGGCGATCATCGCCCAGCAGCACCGGACCGCCATCGGCAGCGGCTACCAGCAGGAGATCGACGCCCACACCCTCTTCAAGGACGTGTGCGGCGCCTACCTCGCCACCGTCACCACGCCCGAGCAGCTCCACCTGGTGATCGACCGGGCGGTGCGCACGGCCCAGGCCCGGCGGGCGCCGACGGGCGTGATCCTGCCCCACGACGTCCAGCAGGTGGCGATGCCCGACGAACCGCCCCACCAGCACGCGGCGATGGAGACGGCGGTCGGCTGGACACCACCCCTCGTGGTGCCCGACGACGACGCCCTCGACGCCGCCGCCGCCGTGCTCGACGCCGGCGAGCGCATCGCCATCCTGGTCGGGCAGGGTGCCGCCGGTGCGGCCGACGAGCTGGTGGCGGTGGCCGACCGCCTCGGCGCCGGCGTGGCCAAGGCCCTGCTGGGCATGGCCGTCCTGCCCGATGACCTGCCCTTCGTCACCGGCGCCGTCGGCCACCTGGGCACCACCGCCAGCGACCTGATGATGCGCCGGGCTGGGCGGTCGTGACGCTGGCGGGGGCCTTTGCCTCACCCCTGGCGGTGCGGGTGCTCGGCGGGACCCTGATCGAGCTCTTCGGCGACCAGGTCGACACGATCACCGTCGACGTCTCGCCCGCCCGCTCCCTGTCGCCGGCCGCCTGCCACGTCCTCGTCGACGCCGCCCGCTACGCCCGCCAGGCGGGTGGCTGTCTCGTCGCATCGGGCCTGGCCGTCGAGGAGCGGGTCCTCCTCCGCCGCTACGACGTGGACCACCGCGTCGACCTGGCCCGCTGACGGGCGCCCGGCCGGCGGCGGGACCGGGCCCGCCCCGGCTCAGTGGACGACCGCCGGCGCCGGCG
>DASYLG010000023.1:0-3032 GCA_036009685.1 Iamia sp.
CGAAGTCGCCCAGGTAGCGGGCACAGCCGGGTCCGGCCACGACGGTCGAGCAGTCGACCACCCGCATCCCCGTCAGGGGCCCGTCGGCGAACCGATTGGCGGGCGGGGTGTCGGCATCCACGCGCCGATCATCGCACCGCACCGCTCAGGGGCGGGACTCGTGGCCCGGGCGACCGTGGGTGCGACGGTCCTCCTTCATCTCCGACTCGAACACGTGGCGCCGCCCGGCGAGCAGCTCGTCGCGCACCCGGCGCTCGTGGGCCCGGGCGTCGCTCCAGTAGCCGTCGTCGAACTCCTCGACGATCTGGAACGTCCACCGGCCCTCGATCGTGTTGCGCCCGACCACCTCGGTGCGGAGGCGCTCGGCCTGCTCGGGGTGGCCGGCGTCGGCCAGGGCATCGGCGGCGGCGCCGAACAGCTCGTCGGCGTGCCCCATGACCTGGTGCGCCTCGTAGAGGTGGCCCCGCGCCCGCTCGACCCACTCGAGCGCCTCGGTGACCCGGCCGACGGCCTCGACGGTGGCATCGGCGACCCCCGCCGGACGCCGGTGCGGATCGTCGGTGGGCAGCTCGTCGGTCGGCATGGCCGCCCCACTGCCCGGACGGGTCGGCGCCTACCGCGACGGGGCCAGGTCCAGGGCGGCGACGAGGCGCGGGGTCGCGCCGGGGTCCTCGCAGTCGACGGTGACCAGGTCCGCCGTCGACCCGGTCACGACGGCCACCGCCCCCACGAGGCGCCGGTACTCGGTCCGGATGCAGTCCTCGATCTCCCCGTCCACACCCGTAGGAGTCACGGGGGGAGCATCACGTTGGCGCGGCGCGCTCGATCGGGATGAGGAAGTTGCGGTCGGCGACGGTGCCGAAGGCGTAGTCGGCGTAGAGCCCGCCGTACATGTGCCGGGTCTGCTCGGTCCAGGCCAGGGCCTCGGGGGTCGAGATGCGGTGGAACACCTGGACGATGCCACCCTCGTGCACCCGGTACTCGGCCCAGGCGCCGGGATAGTCCTTGACACAGCTGACCTCGACCCACGGGACGTCGCCCGTGGCTGCGAAGCGCCGGACCCGGTTGCGGTGGGTGTGGCCGGCCAGCTGGGCCACGATCCGGGGGCGCCGGGCCACGACCTCGACCAGCCGCTCGGAGTCGTCGGGGTTGATCCCGAAGTAGCTCTCGGGCCGCTCGGCCGAGTCCGGGTTCCACGCGTGGTGGTGGCCCATCAGCAGGACGGGCCGGTCGGCCTCGGCGGCGAGGGCGTCGAGCTGGGCCAGCTGGTCGGCGTCGACGCCGCCGTTCTCCACGCCCTCGACCGAGGTGTCGAGCAGGACGATGCGCACGCCGGGCAGGTCGACGGTCTGCACCGGGACGGCGCCCCGCTGGAGGCCCTTGTGCGACTCGTGGTTCCCGCGGACCCAGGTCATGCGGTCGGCCAGGGACGCGTAGGCGGCGAGGAAGGCGTCGACCTCGCCGTCGGTGCCGCCGTTGGTCAGGTCGCCCTTGACGATCACGGCGTCGGGGTCGAGGGCGCCGATCTCGGCGACGGCCCCGCCGTTCATCACCTCGGGGTACGGCGGCTCGCCGGGGGCCGACGAGAACGTCGGGCCCATGTCGCTGCCGTCGATGATCCCGCACACGGTCTCACCGAAGTGGACGTCGTTGACGGTGGCGACGGTCGCCAGCAGCTCGCCCGGCTCGGGGAGGGTGCGGAAGGCGAAGCCGTCGATGTCGTGCTCGCGGTCGGGCTCGAGGTCCTCGTAGCGCCGCACCTCGTGGCCGGTGTGGACGACGGCGTAGCGGCTCGACACCGTCGTCAGCTCGCCGATCGACTCCACGGGGATGGTGGTCATACGACCCGAGAGTACGTGTCGGCGAAGCCGACGTCGTCAGGGTGGTGGGCGGGGTCGGAGGACGTCTAGGTCAGCCACCGGAGACGACGACCGCGTCGGCGCCGGTCGGCGGTGTGGGGTCGTCGGCCAGGGCGAACCAGCCGTCGGGGACCGTGACCCGGCGGGGCCCGCCGGTGTGGCCCCGGATGGTGCGCTCGGACCCGGGGTGGAGCGCCAGGTCGGGGTCGAGGGCGTCGAGACGGGTGTTCATCTCCTCGATGCTGGCGACCTGGGAGAGGGCCCGGCGGACCTCGCCGCCGACGGGGTAGCCGGCCAGGTACCACCCCGTGTGCTTGCGGACCTCGCGGGCGCCCCGGTCGGGCCCGAACACCTCGACGAGCAGGTCGGCGTGACGGCGGAGCACGGCGACGGCGGGTCCGAGCCGGGGCGCGGGGGCCACCGGGCGGCCGGCGAGGGCATCGGCCAGGTCGCGGAACAGCCACGGCTTGCCCAGGCAGCCCCGGCCCACGACGACGCCGTCGCAACCGGTCTCGGCCATCATCCGCACGGCGTCGGCGCCCTCGAGGATGTCGCCGTTGCCCAGGACGGGGACGGTGGCCACGGCCTCCTTGAGCCGGGCGATGGCGGCCCAGTCGGCGGTGCCGGAGTAGAGCTGCTCGGCCGTGCGTGCGTGGAGGGCGACGGCGGCGGCCCCGGCGTCCTCGGCGATCCGCCCCGCCTCCAGGTAGGTGAGGTGATCGTCGTCGATGCCCTTGCGCATCTTCACCGTGAACGGCACCGGTCCGGCGGCCCGGACCGCGGCCTCGACGAGGGCGCCGAAGAGAGCCCGCCGCACCGGAAGGGCCGAGCCGCCGCCCTTGCGGGTGACCTTGGTGGCCGGGCAGCCCACGTTGAGGTCGACGTGCTCGACGCCGTGCTCGCCGACCAGGATCCGCACCGCCTCGCCCATGACGCGGGGGTCGACGCCGTACAGCTGGACGCTGCGCGGGCGCTCGTCGGGGTCGAAGCGGACCATGTCGAGGGTGCGGGTGTTCCCCTCGACCAGAGCCCGGGCCGTGATCATCTCGCTCACGTAGAGCCCGGCCCCGAAGTCCCGACAGAGCCGGCGGAAGGCCCGGTTGGTCACCCCGGCCATCGGGGCCAGGACCACGGGGACGTCGAGGGCGAGGGGCCCGATCCGCAGGGCGGGAC
>DASYLG010000024.1:0-3461 GCA_036009685.1 Iamia sp.
CGAGAGGATATCGGCGTCGGCGCAGCCGAGCCCCTCAGGGCGGTGGGTGGGTGGGGTCGGAGGACGTCTCCTGGGCGCACTCCGGCAGGCACAGGCGGACCCTCAGGTGTCGAGCGGGACCCGGACCTGCTCGCCCACCTCGACCGTCGCGCTGCCCCGGTCGGCCACCATGGCGTCGACCACCGGGCGCACGTCGCCCTCGGGGTGGACCTCGCGGGCCAGGCTCCAGAGGGTGTCGCCGGGGGCGGCCTCGACCGCGACGGTGGGTCCCTCGATCGGTGTCGGGGTGGGGGTCGACCAGCCGCCGGCCGCCCCCGCGAGCGCCTGGGCCAGCTGGACGGCGACGACCAGCAGGGTGAGGACGACGAGGGCGGCGACGATCCGGCGCCGCCGGTAGGTGGCGGCCAGCGCCGCGGGCGAGCGACCGCCCGGGATCAGCCGGAGCTGGGGCCGGGCCGCCGGGGCCGACCGGTGGGCACCGGCGGGCAGGTGGCGGGGGGTCGGGTCGGGGGTGAGGACTGCGGCCATGGGGAGATCATCCTCAGGGGGTGTGACAGCGAAGCGGGGACGCCGGCTGACGGGTGGGTCGGGTGGGAGTCGGGAACGCCCGTTCCCCCACGATGGACCGAACAGACGTTCCACGTCAACCCCCCGGACGAACGCCTGTCCGCGGAACAGATGTCCGCCCCGCGGCGGCGCGCGGTGCTATGGTGCGCACATCCGTTCGCCCCCCGGGGCAACGTGAGGTCCGACGACAGGAGACCCCCGTGGCCACACCACCGCTCACCGCTCGGCAGCGCCAGATCCTCGACTGCATCGAGAGCTCGATGCGCGACCGGGGCTACCCGCCGTCGGTCCGCGAGATCGGCCAGGTCGTGGGGCTCACCTCCCCCTCGACGGTGCACAACCACCTCAACACCCTGCAGAAGCGGGGCTACCTGCGGCGCGACCCGAGCAAGCCGCGGGCCATCGAGGTCCGCTACGACTCGATGTCGGGGGGTGTGGTCGAGCGGGGCCACGTCCGCCACGTCCCGATCGTGGGCGATGTCGCCGCCGGCACCGACGTCCTGGCGGCCGAGAACATCACCGAGTCGATGCCGGTGCCCGAGGAGCTCACCGGCGACGGCGAGCTGTTCATGCTGCGGGTCCGGGGCGAGTCGATGATCGACGCCGGCATCCTCGACGGCGACTACGTGGTGGCCCGTTCCCAGCCCACCGCCGAGCGGGGCGACATCGTCGTGGCCGGCATCCCGGGCGACGAGGCGACGGTCAAGACCTTCCTCCGCAAGGGGTCCAAGGTCGTGCTCCGGCCGGCCAACGAGCGGCTCGAGGACATGGTCTTCGACCCGGAGGACGTCTCCATCTTCGGCAAGGTCGTCACGGTCATGCGGCGGGTCTGACGCCTCCCGGCGCGCCCGACCGGCGCCGGACGACACACTGGCCCCATGGCAGGGGGATCCTCGGCGCGACGCAACTTGGTGGTGACGCTCGTGGCCGGCGTCTTCGTGGCCCTGGCCGTCCTCGGCGTCACCGGCGGTCTCGGGCGCGACGACCAGGGTCCCGACCCGGCCCGCCAGCCCGACGAGCAGTGGAACCTGGCCCTCGTCGGCGCCCCCGACGCCTGGGCCACCACCACCGGTGAGGGGGTGGTGATCGCCGTGGTCGACAGCGGTGTCGACTCCCGCCACCCCGATCTGCGGGACCGGCTGGTCGGCTCGATCGACTGCGTGGGGGCCGATGGCGATCCGGACCGCTGTCGGGCCGGGGGCGACACCGACACCGACGGCCACGGCACCCACGTGGCCGGCATCGCCGTGGCCGACGCCGACAACGGCCGGGGCGTGGCCGGGGTGGCGCCCGATGCCCGGCTGCTGAGCATCCGCGCCCTCGTCCCGGTGCCCTGCGAACGTCGTCCGTGCGGGGCCACCGGGCGGGCCGGCGACGTGGCCGCCGGTGTCCGCTGGGCCGTGGCCGAGGGGGCCGACGTGGTCAACCTCTCGCTGGGGGCGGCGGCCACCGGATCGGACGACCTGGTGGCGGCCATCGACGAGGCCGACGCCGCCGGTGTCGCCGTGGTGGCGGCCGGGCCCAGTGGACGGGCCGGCGACGACGTGATCCCGTCCCCCGCCGTGATCGTCACCGCCGTCGACCAGCGGCGGGTGCTGGCCCCCTACGCCCGGGGGACGGGCTCGGCGACGACGGCGCTGGCGGCCCCCGGGGGCGACGAGCGGGCGGCGACCGACGACGGGTGCGACGGCGACCATGCCGTCCGCTCCGACCTGCCCGTGCCCGGCGGCGAGGCCGACGCCAGCGGCTGCCTGGTGGGGACGTCGATGGCGGCGCCCCACGTGAGCGGGGCCATCGCCTTGCTGGTGGCGTCGGGCCTCAGCCCGCGGGAGGCCGTCGAGCGGCTGGTGGCCACGGCGACCGACCTCGGCGCCACCGGCCCCGACGACCGCTACGGCGCCGGCCTCATCGACATTCCCGCCGCCCTCGACGACGAGGACTGAGGGGGCTCGGCGTCAGCCGATGAGGGCGAGGAGGGCGGCGTGGCAGGCCTCCAGCGGCGCCCGCTCGACCCGCTCGTCGACGGTGTGGGCCAAGGTCGCCTCGCCGGGGCCGATGTTGGCGGCGGGGATGCCGAGCGCCGAGAAGCGGGCCACGTCGGTCCAGCCCAGCTTGGCCCGGACCTCGAGCCCGTGGTCGGCGATCACCCGCGCCAGACGGGGATGATCGGCGGCCGGGGCCGCGGCCGGGGCCGCGTCGACCAGGACCACCTCGTCGCCCTCGTCGAGGAACGGGGCGACGACGGACTGCACCCACGCCACGGCCTCGTCGACGGTGCGGTCCGGGGCGAAGCGGTGGTTGAGGGTGACGACGGCCAGGTCGGGCACCACGTTGGCGGCCACTCCCCCCTCGACCCTCACGGCCTGGAGGGCCTCGCGGAACTCGCAGCCGGCCAGCACCGGCCGGCGCTCGGGGACGGCGGCCACGGCGGCGAGCAGGGGGGCCAGCCGGTGGATGGCGTTGCGCCCCATCCAGGGGCGGGCGGAGTGGGACCGGACGCCGGCCAGCCGGACCTCCATCCGCAGGGTGCCCTGGCAGCCGGCCTCGACGGCCCCGAAGGTGGGCTCGCCCAGGATCGCCAGGTCGCCGGCCAGCAGGTCGGGGCGCTCGCGCACCAGCTCGCCCAGGCCGCTGTGCTCGGCCGCCACCTCCTCCCGGGCGTAGAACACCCAGGTCACGTCGGCGGCGGGGTCGGACACCGTGCGGGCCAGGTCGAGCATCACCGCCAGGCCGCTCTTCATGTCGGAGGCGCCGAGCCCCCAGAGGGTGTCGCCCTCGACCCGCACCCGGCCGTTGCCCTCGGCCTCGGGGACGGTGTCGGTGTGGCCGGCCAGGACCACCCGCTCGGGGCGCCCGAGATCGGTCCGGGCCACGACGTTGTCGCCGATGCGGGT
>DASYLG010000025.1:0-2508 GCA_036009685.1 Iamia sp.
CCGGGCTGCGACTCCCACCTGTGGATCGAGGCCCACCACATCATCCACTGGGAAGACCACGGCGAGACCGCCACCGACAACCTCCTGTGCCTGTGCGCCCACCACCACCGGCTCCACCACCAAGGCCTCCTCGGCATCACCGGCAACGCCGATGCCCCCGACGGCATGATCTTCACCACCGCCACCGGACGGGTCCTCGAACCATCCGGCCGACCGACCCCACCGACGACGATGCCGACCGTCGCCCCCTACGACGGCCCCACCGGCGAGACCCTCCACCAGCACTGGGTCACCTTCACCCGCCGACCCACATGCGACCGAGAACCCGCCGCCTGACGGCGGGCACTCACGGCACCATCACCCCGACCCGTGCCACCCCCCGGGACACCGACCCCGCGAGGTGGCACCGCCGCGCCCGCACGGCCCCGACCGGTCAGGGCTCGGTGCAGGGGACCATCTCGTAGACGACCACGCCGGCGCCGGCGGCCAGCCAGCCCAGGTCGTCGGGGGCGAGGTCGAGGACCCGCACCAGGTCGGGTTCGAGGATCTCGTAGGTGTGGTCGCGGGCGTCGAGGGCGGCGGTGAGGGCGGCGAGGTGCGGGGTCCGCACCCGGGTCCGGTGTCGGGGGTCGGTGGTGGCCATGCAAGCATCCTCCCCAAGCCCCCTGACGTCCCACTGACGTGGCGCCGAGGGAGGCGCCGCGGTCAGCGGAGGGTGGCCCAGAGGCGGCGGGGGGCATCGGCGACGCGGCTGACGGCCACGAGGGGCCAGGCCGGGTGCTCGAGGGCGCCGGCGCCCACGAAGGCCAGCTGCTCGATCGACGGCGGCCCCACGGCCAGGTTGCGGGCGACCGCCGCCGGGCGGGATGCCTGCCCGGTGCGGAGCAGGTAGGCCCCGGCCATCGCCCCGGTGCGGCCCACGCCGGCGCCGCAGTGGACGTAGACGGGACTCTCGACGGCGGCCACCAGGGCCACGAAGCGGCGGATCTGGTCGCTCGTCGGCGGCTGGCCGTCGCGCACCGGCAGGTGGACGACCCACAGGCCGGCGGCGCGGGCGGCGGCGTGGCTCTCGGAGGCATCGTCCTCGGCCCGGAGGTCGACGACGACCTCGACGCCGGCCTCGGCCAGGAGGCGGTACTCGGTGGCCGACGGCGCCCCGCCCCGCCAGACCTCGTCGTCGACGGCCACCACGTTCCGGATCCCCGAGACCGACTCGGGCACGGCGGGCTGGCCGACGAGCAGGAGGGCGACGCCCGAGGCCACGAGGACCCACAGGTTGGGCAGGGCCACCGTGGCGACGAGACCGAGGGCGGCCCGCCGCATCCACCGGAGCCGGCTCACCCGACGAAGGTGACGGTGTGGAGGTCGCCCCGGACCCGGGGGAGGGTCAGGTCCTCGATGCAGCCCTGGAGCCGCTTGTGGGCGTGCTCGCCGACGGCGGGCTCGACGTGCACCGTCCAGGCCCCGGCGGGGGTGGCCTCGAGCGGGCTGATGTCGACCGACCCGAGGGTCGGCCCACACACGGCCCACAGGCCCTGGGCGGCGGCGGCCTCGCCACCGGGCCGGGCGCCGACCCGGACGTCGAAGGTGACGTCGCTGGAGGAGCCGGCGATCCGGGGGTCGGGCCGGTTCTGGGTGGCGGCCATCAGGCCCATGACGGCGACCCCGGCGAGGACGGCGCCCACGAGCGCCATGGCCACCCGGGCCACGGGGTGGGGACGGCGCCCGGTCACGACCGGCCTCCGGCCACGGGGCCCCGCAGGAGGGCGAGGGGGTCGGCGTCGGCCCGGTGGAGCAGGCCGTGGGGCGGCAGCTCGAGGGGGCCGAGCCGGCGGGAGAGGCCGCGCTCGGCGACCGACCCGACCGTCGCCCGGGCGATGCGCTCGACGACCCAGGCGATGGCCGAGAGGACCACGCCGGCGCCCATGAGCACGGGCACGAACACGCCGGTCTGGTGGGGCTGGACCAGCCAGTCGAAGCTGACCTCGGTCTCGGCCCGGCCGGCCTCGTGGAGGTGACGGTGGACCCGGGGGTCGGACCCCGACGCTCGGGCCGGGGCGGTGAGGGCCTGCTCGACGCGCTGGAGGCGGGTGATGAGCATCAGCGCCACCAGCCCCAGCTCGGCGGCCAGGAAGATGGCGGCCGAGACGAGCGCTCGGTTCCACTCCCAGCGGGCCAGGTAGATGAAGACGTAGCTGCCGGTGGCAGCCATCGTCGCGGCGGCGATCAGGGTCGCCATCCTTCGTGTGTTCATGCCACGTCCTCCAGGGGCGTCGGGATGGTGTTGCTGGTGGTGGTGAGCTCGGGGATCGAGGACGGGTCCTCGTCGAGCAGGCGCACCCGGCCGGTGACCCCGTCGACCTCGACGAGGGCGCCGTGGGCCAGGCGCTGGCGGGCGGTCCGGTCGCCGATGACGACGGTGACGCCGTGCTCCCGGGCGAGGATCGCCAGGTGGCTGAGGACGTTGCCGGTCTCGGCGACGATGGCGGCGACCGAGCCGATGTGGGC
>DASYLG010000026.1:0-1916 GCA_036009685.1 Iamia sp.
GTCGGATCCGCCTCATGCAACGTCTTGGTGATCGCGGCGGTCAACGTCGTCTTGCCGTGATCGATGTGACCCATCGTCCCGATGTTCAGATGCGGCTTGTTCCGCTCGAACTTCTCCTTGGCCATTCTGGGGTGCCTCCTCGGCGCGGGACGGGCCGGGCTCGGGGCCCGGCCGGTGGGGTGGTGGAGATCTTGGGCTTGGTAGCGACGGTCGGGTTCGAACCGACGACCTCTCGATTATGAGCCGAGCGCTCTCACCAGCTGAGCTACGTCGCCGTGTCGGCGGCCCCCCGGACCAGGGGACCGGACGACTTGCGAGCCTCCTGTGGGAATCGAACCCACGACCTTTTCCTTACCATGGAAACGCTCTGCCGACTGAGCTAAGGAGGCGTGGCGCACCCGGCGGGCCGGGAGACCGAGGGAGCATCCTAGGCGCGGCTCCCACCGCCTCCCCAACCTGGTTCGACGACACCCCATACCACCCCCGCGACCACCCACCGTGACATGGGCCAAACGACTCGGGACCCGCGGAAGGACGGCGACCGGGTGCTCGACGACGCCGTCCGCAGGGATGGGTCCCGAGCCGGATCTGCCCGGCTCCTTCGTCGCCGGCCAGCAACACCCGTCACATTCGAGCGGCCTCGTGCCTCGGCCCCTCAACTCCCTGGTGGGGATGCCGACAGGCGCCGGGTGCGCATGAGCAGGATGGTGATCGAAGCCGGGCGCCACACGATCGCCCTGGACCTCCACCCGAAGCTGACCGTCATCACCGGCATCGGCGACCTCGAGCGCGAGAGCCTGGCCGGCGAGCTGCTGGGCGCGCTGGGCGCCAGCCGCCCCGGCGTCCACGTCGAGCTCACCACCGACGACGGCCGCCACCTGGCCGTCTTCCGCCCCACCAACGGGCGGCCCCGGCTGGTCGACGTCGACCAGTCCCGCGACATCACCCCGGCCGACGCCGACGGCGGGGTGGACCTCTACTCCCACCACGGCATCGACATGGCCGGTGCCCGCCGGGCCCTCAAGGTCACCGAGGCCGATCTGACCACCCAGGCCCACGCCGACGTGGTCGTCCAGCGCCTGGCCGACACCGACCAGACGGCCCTGTGGGCGGCCGCCGCCCGGGTCCGCGTCACCGACGAGGCCCTCCAGGCCGAGTCGGCCGCCGCCGGCACCGCCCCCGAGGACGCCGAGATCATCGACCGCATCGAGCGTCGCCACGCCCGGTTGGAAGAGGCGCTCGACAAGCTCAACCGCACCAACCGGCTGGCCCGCATCGTCACCTTCCTGGGCGTGGTGGGCTGCGCCCTCGCCGCCATGCTGATGCCGATCGCGGCGGTGCCGCTCGCCGGCATCACCGGCCTCACCCTCGGCGCCGCCTTCGTCTACCGGGCGCGGGCGGCCAAGGCCGAGCGGGCCGAGCGCGAGGCCCTCGACGCCGCCGGCGCCGAGTCCTACCTCGGCTTCCACGTGGCCCGCATCGACGGCCTGGTCTCGGGGGACAAGGCTCGTCGTCGCCTCCTCGCCGCCGCCGCCGACCACCGGCTGGCCGCCGCCCAGTGGTTCCAGATGGCCGGCGACGTCAGCGTCGACTGGGCTCTGGAGCACCACGCCGAGATCGCCGTGGCCGCCCGGCTGCGGGCCGACGTGCGCAACCTCGGCGTGATGTCGTCGAGCGCCCCCGGCGACCACGACGACCTGGCCGCCGACCTGGCCCACGCCCTCCTCGGCCGCATGGCCCGGGCCCGCACCCTCGGCGACCTGGGCGAGACCTTCCCCCTCGTGATCGACGAGCCCTTCAACTCGCTCGACTCCGGCCTCAAGCCCGCCCTCCTCGAGCTGATGGCCCGCTCGGCCGGCAGCCCGCAGGTCGTGCTGCTCACCGCCGACGAGGAGGTCGCCTCCTGGGCCCGTCTC
>DASYLG010000027.1:0-15135 GCA_036009685.1 Iamia sp.
CCTGATCGAATATGCGATAGCCCATGGCGACGCCCTGGCCGCCGCCGGCCGGGCCGACGAGGCCGACGACGCCTACGGCCTGGTCGCCGGGATCGCCGCCCTCCAGGAGGCCAACGGCGTGCAGATCGACGTCGACCTCGCCCTCTTCGACGCCGAGCACGATCCCGGCGACGAGGCCGTCGCGCAGGCCCGCCGGGGTCTCGAGCAGCGCCCGAGCATCATCGGTCACGACGCCCTGGCCTGGAACCTGTTCCGGGCCGGGTCGATCGACGAGGCCCGGGACGAGGCCGAGCGCGCCCTGGTGACGGGGTCCGAGGACCCGGCCATCCGCTTCCACGCCGCCGCCATCGCCCACGCCGCCGGCGACGACGAGGCCGCCCGCCAGCACCTGGCCATCGTGCTGGGCGGCAATCCCCGCTTCTCGGCCGCCCTGGTCGACGACGTCGTCGCCCTGACGTCCGACCTCGGTCTCGTCATGCCCCCGGCGGCCGCCGCGACGTAGGTCGGGCCGCGACCGAACCGCTCCGGCGCGGGCTCCGAAGTCACGGCAGGCATGGACCCATGCCGTGGGACCCGACGGCAGGGATGACGAACATGCAGATGCGCTCGAGGTCCACCCGGCTCCTCGTCGCCGTGGTGACGGGGGCGGCGTTGCTCGCCGGCTCCCTGACGGCGGCGCCGGCCGGGGCGGCCAGCCCGGCGAACACCGCCTACGTGCGGAGCCTGTACGCCGATCTCCTCGACCGACCCGACACCACCGCCGACCAGGCCGGGATCGCCTATTGGGCCAACCGGCTGGAGCAGCCGGGCATGACCCGGGCCCTCGTGGTCGAGAACATCCAGCGGGGCAGCACCGAGTACTACGGCACGATCGTCGACTTCTATTACTCGCTCTTCCTCGACCGCACCGCCGAGCCGGCCGGCCGCAGCTTCTACGTCGAGCGCTGGCGGGACCGCCGCCTCACCCTCGAGGCCGTCGCCATCGCCCTCGGCCAGTCGCCCGAGTACTACAGCCGGGTCGGCGCCACGCCGACGGCGTTCGTCGATGCCATCTTCCTCGACACCTTCGGCCGCGGCCCCAGCGCCGCCGACCGGGCCTACTACGTGGGCGTCGTCGCCAGCCAGGGCCGGGGCCGGGTCGTGGCGATCCTGGTCAAGAGCCGGGAGAAGCGAGTCCAGACGGTGAACGACCAGTACGGCACCTTCCTCGGCCGGGCCCCGACGACGACCGAGCGCGACACCGCCGTGACCCAGCTCGGCAGTGGCCTCCGTCGGGAGGACTTCGACGCCGGCCTCGTCGCCAGCGCCGAGTACTACGCCGACAACAGCGCCGCCTGACCCCGCCGCCGAGCAACCCCCGGCACGAAGTCGGGGGTTGCACCGCCGACGAGCCGGTGAGGATGGGACCATGACGCTCGTCTGGGAACAGGTCATGGTCGATGCCCGGGACTCCGTCGCCCTCGGGCGCTGGTGGGCCGAGGCCCTGGGCTGGGTCGTGGTCGAAGACCAGCGCGGCGAGTTCGAGATCCGGCCGGCCCCGGACGAGCTGCCCGGTCTCCTGTTCACCGACGTCGACGCGCCCAAGTCGGTCAAGAACCGGCTCCACCTCGACTTCGGCCCCGACGACCGCGACGCCGAGGTCCAGCGGCTGCTCGACCTCGGCGCCACGCGCGTCGACATCGGCCAGGGCGAGCAGTCGTGGGTCGTGCTCGCCGACCCCGAGGGCAACGAGTTCTGCGTCCTCGGCGCGCTCGGGGGATCGGGCTAGCCGATGCCGTGGTCGCGGGCCCAGAGGGCGGCCTCGGCCCGGCTGGTGACGCCGATCTTGCGGTAGAGGCTCTGGGTGTGGGTCTTGACCGAGTTGGGGCTGAGGAAGAGGTCGTCGGCGATGGCCTTGGTGGTCATCGCCCGGGCCAGCCGCTCCAGGACCTGGGTCTCGCGCCCGGTCAGACCCAGGGGTCGGACCGCCGCCGGCCGGTCGCCCTCGCCGAGCAGCAGGCGGACCAGGGTGTCGCGGTCCTCGGCGGCCGAGTCGCGGTCGGCGGCCGCCGCCGCCCGGTCGGCGGCGGCGAGGGCGCAGACCTCCGCCAGGGTGTGGGCGGCGGGGTCGGCCGTCACCTCGTCGGCGAGGGCGCGGGCCCGGGCGTCGCGCTCCTCGGCGGCCACGTCCCGCTCGTTCGCCTGCCGGATGAGGGCGTCCACGACGACCGGCCGCCGACCAGGCTGTGCGGTGGGGGACAGGGCGGTCATGCCGCGGTCCGGACGTGTCCCCATCGTGAGCAGATCCCCTTTCGGGAGTTCTCGGCCTGGTCCTTCTCCGGGCCTGCACCTCCCCCGGAGCCCGATCGGCAAACGGCGGTGACCGCCCACTCAGCCCTGGTCGGAGCGCACCCTGCGTGATGGCCGGGGGCGCGGGTAGGCGTCGTACGGGTCCGCGTCGGGGGTTCAGCAGAGCAGCCTCCGGCGCGGCCCACCGTCGGTCGACGGGGGTGGTCAGAGGGCGAAGGTCTCGCCGACCAGCTGCTCGGACCAGGTCCAGAGCCGGCGGGCCCGCTCGGGGTCGACGGCGTGGGGGAAGACGCCGGTCGTCGAGGCCGGGTCGGCGGTGACCGCGGAGACGGCGCAGTCCTCGCAGTAGCGCCCGCCGATCTCGTCGGCGTCGGCCACCACCGCGGCCCAGACGGACGTGGCCGCCCCCATCGCCACCGGTTTGAACACCATGGGCCGCTCGCCGACCATCTCTCGCATGGCGGCCAGCGTCGACTCGGTGAGGTGGCGCCCGAGCCCGGTGTGGATCTCGCCGGGGTGGACGGCGGCGGCCCGGACGCCCCGGTGGCCCAGCCGGCGGTCGAGCTCGACGGCGAAGAGGACGTTGGCCGTCTTCGACCGGCCGTAGGCGACCCACGGGTCGTAGGGCGTCCGCTCGAAGCCGGGGTCGTCGAGGTCCACGTCGGCGATCCGGTGGCCGGCGGAGGCGACGACCACGACCCGGGCCGGGGCCGAGCGCAGGAGCAGCGGCGCCAGCCGGCCGACGAGCACCATGTGGCCGAGGTGGTTGGTGCCGAGCTGGGCCTCGAACCCGTCCGCCGTGGTGGCCCGGGGGACGGCCATGATCCCGGCGTTGGCGACGAGGACGTCGAGCCGGTCGACGGTGGCCAGCACATCGTCGGCACAGGCGCGGATCGACGCCAGGTCGGCCAGGTCGAGCCGGCGGAGGTCGTGGGCGCCGACGTCGATCCCGGCGTCGGCCAGGGTCCCGGCGGCCCGGTCGGGGTCGCGCACGGCGAGGACCAGCCGGGCCCCGTGGGCGGCGAGGGCGCGAGCCGTCTCGACGCCGAGCCCGGACGACGCCCCGGTGATCAACACGGTGGTCCCGCCGAGGTCGACGCCCTCGAGCAGCTCGTCAGTCGATGGGTGGCTCGTCACCGGCGCACGGTACCGCCGGGCGCGGGCCGGTCACCGCCAGCCGGGCCTCGTGCGGCCGGGCGTCGACCAGGGCCGTGGCGGTGTCCTCGTCGACGGGCCGGCTCCAGAGGAAGCCCTGCCCGTACTCGCACCCGAGGTCGGCGAGGAGCCGGCGCTGGGCGTCGGTCTCGATGCCCTCGGCGATGACCTTGACGCTGAGCGAGCGGGCCAGAACGGCCATGGTCCGGAGGATCACGTCGTCCTCGGCGCTGACGCCGGCGTCGCGCACGAAGGACTGGTCGATCTTCAAGAAGTCGACCGGGAAGTGCTTCAGGCGGCTGAACGACGAGTACCCGGTCCCGAAGTCGTCGATGGCGACCTGCACGCCGAGAGCCGTCAGCCGGCCCAGCGCCCCGGAGGCGACGTCGACGTCCATCAGGGTCGACTCGGTGACCTCCAGGCACAGGTTCGAGGGGGCGATGCCGCTCACCGCGAGGGCGCGGGCCACGTGGTCGGGGAAGGCCTGGTCCGCCAGCTGGAGGGGCGACACGTTCACCCCGACGGCGAGGGCCAGGTCGGGCCGGCGCTCCCGCCAGAGGGCGAGCACCCGGCACGCGTTGTCGAGCATCTGGCCGCCCAGGACCTCGATCAGGCCGTTCTCCTCGGCGAGGGGGATGAACTCGTCGGGGGAGATCGTCCCGCGCTCGGGGTGGATCCAGCGGGCGAGGGCCTCGAAGCCGAAGAGGGCCCCGGTCGCCAGGTCGAACTCCGGCTGGTAGTAGGTGACCACCTGGCCGGCCTCGAGCGCCGCTCGCAGCTCGAGGACGAGGTCGGCCCGCCGGCGGTTCCGCTCGTGGAGGGCGACGTCGAACAGCTCGCACCGTCCCCGTCCTGCCTGCTTGGCGGCGTACATCGCCAGGTCGGCGTTCCGGAGGAGCGCCTCGCCCCGTCGCTCCGGCCCGGACTGGGCGATGCCGATGCTCGAGTCGATGGCCAGCGTGGTGCCCGGCGCCGCGATCGGGCGGCGGATGGCCGCCTGGACCCGTCCGGCCACGGCGAGCGCCTCGGCCCGCTCGACCGGCCCGTCGAACCGGATGGCGAACTCGTCGCCGCCGAGCCGCCCCACCGTGCTCAGGGGCGGGGCTGCGGCCACGATGCGGGCGCCGAGGCGGCGGAGGACGTCGTCGGCGTCGACGTGGCCGATCCGATCGTTGACGGTCCCGAAGTCGTCGAGGTCGACGAAGAGCACCGTGGTGGCGCGGCCCTCGACGGCGAGGGTGGCCTCCAGGCGCTCGACGAAGAGGTTGCGGTTGGCCAACCCGGTCAGCGGATCGTGGGTCGCCTGGTGCACCAGCGCCTGCTCGGCCTCGTGGCGCTCGGTGATGTCGAGCATGGTGCCGGCCAGGACCCGGGAGGCCGCGCTGTGGAACTGGCTGCTGCGGGAGACGACCCAGCGGACGACGCCGTCGGGGCGGACGATGCGGTGGGTGACCGCTACGTCGTTGCGACCGTCGGACGCGTCCCGCAGGGCGGCGAGGAACACGTCCACGTCGTCGGGGTGGACGTGCTCGAGGTGCTCGAGGCGGCTCGGGGGCCGGCCGAGGATGCGCCACAGCTCGTCGGAGCCGAAGACCTCGCCCGTCTCCAGGTCGAGCTCGAAGCTGCCCAGGTGGGCCGATGCCTGGGCGTCGGCCAGCCGGCGGTGGGCCTCCTCGGCCGACCGCCGCTGGGCGAGGGTCTCGGTGAGGTCCGTCGAGACGGCGATGGTCGCCACCAGCTGGCCGGCGTCGTCGTGCACGGGCGATGTCGTGACCAGGATGGGCACGGTCGTCCCGTCCTTGCCGGCCACGTGGAGCTCCCCCGACCACGGGCGTCCGAGGGCCTGGTCGGACCGGGCCGCCACCGCTCGGTCCTCGTGCTGCGGGACGGCGACGACGAGCTCGCTCAGCAGCCGGCCCTGGGCCTCATCGGCGGTCCACCCGAACAGCCGGGTGGCGGCGTCGTTCCAGTAGATGACCCGACCCTCGGTGTCGCGGGCGGCCACGGCCTGGCCCACGTTGTCGAGCAGCGAGGCCTGGAACCGCGCCGCCCGCTCGACCACCTTGCGCTCGGTGATGTCGCGCACGTGGGCGACGACGCCGCCGACCTCGGGCTCGTCGAGGAGGTTCGTGGCCACCTCCTCGACCCAGCGGATCCTCCCGGCCGGGTCGATGACCCGGAGCTCGACGCGCACGTTGTCGCCCCGCGCCGGGATGCTGGCGAACGCCTCGAAGGCCCGATCCTGGTCGTCGGGGTGGATCATGGCCATCCCGTTGTGGCCCACCAGGTCCTGTGGTTCGACCCCCAGGAGACGACGAGAGGTCGGACTGGCCCACACGATCGTGCCGTCCTCCTCGAAGAGGAGGATCAGGTCGTCGGTGTGGGCGAGGAAGACGTCGACCAGCCGGGCGCTGAGGCGCGGCACGGTGGCCGTGCTCGCCGCACTCTCGTCCTCGGCCACATGCACCTCCACCCGCCCCATCCGGGGGGGCGTGTGCCCACGACGCCCGATCTGTCTGTCCCTGTCGGCTCCGGGGCTCAGATCATGAGGCCGGGCGGTCTTTGCGGCTTCTCGCGGAGGGTTCGCGAATGACACTGCGCCAGAACGTACGGTGGTCCTCTGTGACAGCAGGGCCGCCGGCTGCGGAACGCCCTATGATCGAACACTTGTTCGTGAGAGGTGCATGCCATGCCCCGGTTCCGACAGCTCGCCATGTACGACGCGCTGGTCCCCGCTGACTCCACGCCCGATCCGGGCGTGGACCATGGAGAAGTGTTCACGCGGCGGTGGGTCGTCGAGCTCGTCCTGGACCTCGCCGGTTATACGTCCGATCGCGACCTGGGGGCGATGGTCCTCGTCGAACCGTCCTGCGGTACGGGTGCCTTTCTCATCCCGATCGTCGAGCGGCTCATCACCTCGTGCCGGGCGCACGACCGAGATCTTGCGACGATTGGCTCTGCCATCAGAGCATTCGACCTGCTGGAGGCGAATGCCGAGCGAGCGCGGAAGGCGTGCGTCGACCTCCTGGCACGAGCCGGGGTCGAGCAGTGCACCGCTGTCGAGGTCGCCTCGGCGTGGGTCACCACCGATGACTTCCTTCTCTTCGACCACCCGCTCGCCGGCGCGGACCTCGTGGTCGGCAATCCACCGTACGTGCGGCTCGAGAACATGCGACCGGCTGTGATGGAAGCGTACCGACAGGCCTGCCCGACGATGAGGGGACGGGCCGATCTGTACGTGGGGTTCATCGAGCGTGGCCTTGAACTGCTCAAGCCCGGCGGTGTGCTCTCGTACATCTGTGCCGACCGGTGGATGCGGAACCAGTACGGCGCCGATCTGCGCGAGCTGATCACGACCAGCTACGCCATCGACACCGTCATCTCGATGCACGATGTCGACGCCTTCGAGGACGATGTGTCTGCGTACCCAGCCATCGTGGTGCTGCGCAACCGCCCCCAGGCGGCGGCAACAGTCGTCGAGGCCCGGAGCACGTTCGGGGAACGCGAAGCATCCCGTCTTGTTGCATGGGCCACCCGTGGGCGACGCCGTGTCGTCGAAGAAGCGTCCTTCGATGCGACCAGAGTTGGCGCTTGGTTCTCGGGTCGGGACCTCTGGCCCTCAGGATCCCCCTTGCAGTTGGCGATGGTCGCGGACTTGGAAGCGCGCTTTCCGCCGCTTCAGGACTCGAGCACCGGCACCCGGGTGGGGATCGGCGTCGCCACCGGCTGTGATGAGGTGTTCATCACATCGGATTCAGATCTCGTTGAGCCCGATCGCCTTCTTCCACTGCTCCAAGCTCCCGACATCGCTGGTGGGGTGGTCTCCTGGTCGGGTCGCTACCTCGTCGATCCGTGGGACGGGGAGGGCCTCGTGGATCTGGCTGACAACCCGCGGCTGGCCGATCACCTGCACCGCCATGGTGCGCGACTCCGAGGACGGTACGTCGCCCAGCAGCGTCCGGGTGCCTGGTACCGGACGATCGACCGAGTCAACCATCGCCTCGTCGAGCGGCCCAAGCTCTTGCTCCCCGACATCAAGGCTGCGGCCCACCCCGTGCTCGACGAAGGTGGCTTCTACCCTCACCACAACCTCTACCACGTCACCTCCGACGTCTGGGACCTCGAAGTCCTGGGCGGACTCCTGCTGTCCGATGTGGCCAACCTCTTCGTCGGCGCCTACTGCGTCAAGATGCGCGGTGGAGCCTTCCGGTTCCAAGCCCAGTACCTCCGTCGAATCCGCGTCCCCCTTCCTCAGGATGTACCCGCCACCGCGGCACGAGCGCTGCGTCGTGCCTTCCGAGCCCGAGACCTCCAAGGCGCGACGGCGTACGCCGCCGATCTCTACGGAGTTGATCGCAAGGCGCTGACCCGGTCCTCGCTCGGCTGACGGATCCGCCCGGGCTTCCTCACCGCCGAGCAGACTCTCGTCCATGAAGGACTTGGGCATCCCCCTTCCTCGACGGACGAGTGCCATCGTTGCCCGCAGCCCTCGCTGCCAGCCGCTGTTCGGGATGTACACAGCGGCAGCCGATCAAGGCGCCGCCGCGTGGCCGCAGGTGGAGGCCGAGTTCCTGGATGCGATGGGCGAGTTCGACACGGGCCTGGCGGCCACGGCGAAGACGTCCCTGTCGGATGCTGAACGAACGGCGCTGGCGGCCGATGCGCAGAATGGGAAGGGGGACTTCTTCAACGATCTCCTGGCCCTCCTCCTCGAGAACTGCTCGGGGATCTCCCACCTCTATGCCCGTTCCAAGGTCCCCGGGTTGATCGTCCGGGAGCACAACCTCGACGGCGTCTTCCCAGCCACCGGCAAGATCGACTTCCTGCTGGAGGCGAAGATGATGGGAACGCCTCGCACCGCGCTGAGTCCCCGACAGCGGCCCGAGGGACGACGAGGATCCGCTGATGTCGGCAAGCGCGTCAAGGAGCTCGCCTTCAAGTCGATCGACCTCAAGGGCGAGTACAGCAGGTTGCGCGTCGCCGAGGGAGAGCTCCCTGAGCAGGGTGGCTCCGGTGGTGGGGACCTCACGACGTGGCTGCGGTCCATCCCCCCTCGGATCTACTTCTTCATGGGAGTTCGGGTGCTCAACGACTCCGACTTCAACGCCACATTGAGGTGGGCGAACACCGCTCGCCAGGTCGTCGATGCCGTCGGGGTGTTCTGCTACGAGCCTGTCGGCGAATCGTTCACCAGCTATCGCCGTCGGGACGGCGTCCCAACCGAGCTGGAGCTGGAGCGTGTACTCCACAACGCGTGTCTTGATCTACGTCGCGCGAGGCCATCGGACTAGACGGCCGGGCGGTCCTTGCGGAGGCGGCCCCAGGGCTTGGCCACCGAGAGGACGGTGGCGACGACGAGGGCGGTGCCCGAGACGATCGGGGGGAACGGCAGGCCGCTGACGTCGAGGTCGAGCCGCTGGCCGTCGGCCAGCGCCGAGCCGTACGTGGCGGCGTCGTGGATGCCGGGGCGCAGGAGGAACACCACCAGGACGACCAGGATCACGTTCATCACCAGCTTGACGAAGACCCACCACCACTTGACCAGGCCGAACCGGGTGCCCAGCCCCAGGACGACCCCGGTCACCAGCGTGGCCAGCCCGGCGACGATCAGCGGCCAGACGGCGAAGAGCTCGAGGGCCTGGTAGCAGAGGGCCTCGGTCCCCGTGTCGCTCGTGATCACGGCGGTGAAGACGAGGACGCCGAGGACGACGTCGATGCCGATCCAGGCGCCGGCGGCGACGATGTGGGCGATCAGCGCCACCTTGCGGGCCCGGCGTCCGAGCCAGGGCTTGGCCACAGGGGTCGACGCGGCACGGGTCGGGGGGCGGGCCTCGGGGTGGGTCGTGGTCGTGGCGGTCATGGCGGTCATGGCTCCCAGCGTGCGGGAGCGGGCGGCCGCTGTCGTCCCGCTCCCGGCGACACCTCCCCCTACGCCGAGCGGAGTACGCCCGGCCGGTGACGCCGACGCTCAGTCGGTCCAGCCCGGCGCCACCAGGCCCGTCTCGTAGGCGAAGACCACCAGCTGGGCCCGATCCCGGGCGCCGAGCTTGATCATCGTCCGGCTGACGTGGGTCTTGGCCGTGGTGGGGCTGATGACGAGGCGGTCGGCGATCTCGTCGTTCGACAGCCCGCCGGCCACCAGCGCCATGACCTCCCGCTCCCGGTCGGTGAGCACGTCGAGGGCGGGGGAGAGGCGGGCCGGCTTGGCCCGGGTGGCGTACTCGGCGACGAGCCGGCGGGTCGCGCCCGGCGACAGCAGCGAGTCGCCCTCGGCGGCGGCGCGCACCGCCTGCACCAGGTCGGCCGGCTCGGTGTCCTTGACCAGGAAGCCGCTGGCGCCGGCGCGCAGCGCCTCGAAGATGTACTCGTCGAGCTCGAAGGTGGTGAGGATGACGACGTGGACGCCGGCCAGGCGGGCATCGGCGGTGATGGTCCGGGTGGCGCTGAGCCCGTCGACGCCGGGCATGCGCACGTCCATCAGGACGACGTCGGGCTCGAGCTCGGCGGCGAGGGCGACGGCCTCCGCCCCGTCGCTGGCCTCGCCCACGACCTCGATGCCGTCCTCGGCGTCGAGCAGGGCCCGCAGCCCACTGCGGAGGAGCGCCTGGTCGTCGACGAGCAGGACCCGGATCACGGCCTCGCCTCGACCGGTGGATCGACCCGAGCCACCGACGGGTTGGAGGCCAGGGGCAGACGGGCGACGACGGCGAAGCCCCGGCCGGGCGCCGGCCCGGCGGTGAGGGTGCCCTCCACCGACGCCGCCCGCTCCCGCATGCCGGGGATGCCGTTGCCACCACGGGGGAGGGCGTCGGCGCGGCGGCGCCCGGAGCCCTCGTCGGACACGGCGACCACCAGGTGGTCGCCTTCGACCCCGATGCGCACGGCGGCGACCGGGGGCTCGGCGTGGCGAGCCACGTTGGTGAGCGCCTCCTGCACGATCCGGTAGGCGGCCAGGTCGACCGGACGGGGGAGGCCGGCGGGGTCGGCGGCGAGCGCCACGGTCACCGTGACGCCGGCAGCCCGGGCCCGCTCGACCAGGTCGTCGAGGCCGGCCAGGCCCCGGGTGGGGGCGAGAGGGGCGGCCTCGTCGTCGGCCTGGCGCAGGACGCCGAGCACCGACCGCAGCTCGACCAGCGCCTCCTTGCTGGCCGTCTTGATCGTCTGGAGGGCGTCCCGGGTGGCGGGCGCCATCTCGTCGTCGAGGTGGAGGGCGACCCCGGCCTGGAGGCTGATCAGCGACATGCTGTGGGCCACCCCGTCGTGCAGCTCGCGGGCGATGGCCAGCCGCTCGTCGGTGACCTGGCGCCGCAGGGTGTCGGCTCGGGCCCGCTCGGTCTCCTGGGCCCGATCCCGCCGGGTCCGCAGCAGCTCGCAGCCGGTGGAGAGGACGCCGAGCCAGGCGGCCAGGGCCAGCGCCCCGCCCCAGCTCGGCCCGTCCGCCCGGTCCAGCGCCGGGCCCAGCCCGAGGAAGCCGACGTACCCGACGGCCACGACGGCGAGGGCGGCCCGTCGGTGCCCGGTCCAGAAGGCGTGACCGAGGGTCACGACGAGGGCGACGAAGACGGGGCCCATGGCATAGCCCAGCGAGACGTAGGCGAGGGTGGTGCCGAAGGCCACGAGCAGCGCCGGGACCGGGGCGACCAGCCGGACCGGGATGGCCGCCAGGGCCAGGACCAGCAGGCTGACCCCGCCGGCGGTCACCGGACCGGTGTCGTGGCGATGGCTGGCGATGAGGAGGGGGGCGCCGACCTGCACGGCCGCGGCGACGATCACCAGCAGCGCCTCGCGCCCGATCACCCGTCGCCTGCGGTCGATGACCATCGTGGCCCTCAGGCTACGGATCCGGCCCCGCCCCGTCGTCGGGCCCCGGTGCCGTCCCCGGCGTACGCCCGGGGGAGTACGCGCCGGTCGTAAATCGCTGGCGCCGGCACGCCGGGGTCGGGCACCATCGGCGGGCCGACCACCACCCAGGACCGAGGCCCCATGGACACCAACAACGCAATGGAGTCGGTCAGGTAGACCGGGTCGCACCGGACATCTCCTCGGCAGGGCCTCGGAGAGCAACACACCTGTGCTCCCGGGTCGCCTTCGGCTCCGCCGACCGGGAGATCCACCTCCTCGCCGCCGCCGTGGTGTCCGGCCCGTCCTGCGGGATGGCCCTCACCGCCTGGCGGTAGGCGAGCAGCGCTCCTCCCGGTCGCTCGCCGGCTCGCCGGAGCCCGTCCGGCCGCTCACCGCGGCGTCACGCGGAACGACCCCCAGGCGCGGAAGACCTGGGCGGGACCCGCTCGCACCCGAGCCCGCCATCGAAGTGGGACGCGAGCCAGAGCCGATCCGTTCTCGGCCCGTCTTCGTACGGCAGCGGTCCGAAGACGGGCCGAGAACGCTCTGCTCGACCGGTGGCCCTCAGCCGGGGGGCTGCTCGGTGGCGACGCCGTAGCGCTCGACGTAGCCGGCGAAGCGCTCCCGGAGCTGGTCGGCGTCGAGGCCGTAGGTGGCCAGGTCGTAGCCGTGCCGGCCGAAGGTGCCCTTGGGGTGAGCGGCGACGTAGGCGGCCATGGCCGCCTCACCGGCCGCCGACAACGGCGTGCCCACCGCGTCGGACAGGCGGCCGACCGTCCCGATCGGGTCGCCGACCAGGTCGGCGTAGTGCACGTCGACGATCGGGTGGTCGGGGTGGGCGGCGCGGAAGGCGTCGATGCGGGTGATCGACTCCTCCAGCATCGAGGTCCAGTGCTCGGCGATGTAGGCCTGGTGGTCGGCGTCGGTGAAGGTGCCGGACAGCGTGGAGACGAGGCTGCACACCGAGGCCGACAGCACCACGGGGTCACGGTGGAGGAGCACCAGCCGGGCGCCGGGGTGGACGGCGGTCAGGGCCTCGAGGGCCAGGCAGTGCTGCGGGCTCTTGAGCGTCCACCGCCCCCGGACGCCGCCGCTCTGGAGGACCTGCAGCACCAGGTGGTGGTACTCGTAGGCCGAGCGGAGGTCGGCCCGGCGCAGCCAGGCGCCATACGACGGCACATTTGCTATGGCTTCCCACGACAGGCTCTTGAAGTCCTGGCCCATGACGGCGATGCACTCGGTGGGCCCGTCGGCGTCCTCGTGGTGGATGGCCCGCACGGCGGGGTTGAGGGCCTCGAGCATCTCCACCTCGACGCGGCCGGCGTCGACCCGCGGGCCCTCGCGGTGGTCGGCCGGGGTGGGTGGGGGCGCGCTGTCGGCCGCCTCCCAGCGCAGCAGGGCCCGGTTGGCCGGATCCTGGTCGAGCAGGTTGCTGAGGAAGGTGGTGCCGGCCCGGAACATGCCGATCACGACGAGCGGCGCCTCGATGACCTCGTCGCCGACGGCCGGGTCGGCCTTCACGTGCTCGACCACCCGCAGCCGGTTGGCCAGGGCGTTGACGATGGCGCTCTCGATCGCCACCTCGCCCAGGTCGCTCAGCCGGGCCTCGTCCCCGAGGGCGGCGACGTAGGCCTCGAGACCCTCGCGGAAGCCCGGAGGGCCGGTGTCGTCCAGCCCGGTGGCCTCGGTCGCCTTGGCGATCAGGTCGTCGGCACCGATCACGACTCCACCTCGGCCGTGAGGTCGACGACGGTCCGGCCCGACGTGCGCCGGGCGGCGTGGTCCTCCAGGGCGGCGGCGACCTCGGAGAGCCCGATGCGACGGCCGATGATCGGGCGGATCGCGCCCCGGGCGACCAGGTCGAGGAGGGCGGCGTGGACCCGCTGGCCCTCGGCCGGGGGATAGGGGTTGATGCCGAAGCGGCGGAACTCGATCGGGGCGTCGAGGTAGGCGAGCACGACGCCGACGACCGACACGTTGGCCATCGACACCTTGCGCAGCGGGCGGCCCGTCAGCCCCGACTCGGGGTCGTCGTTGAACCCGACCGGGAGGTAGCGCCCGCCGAGGGCGGCGCAGGTCCACATGGCCTCGGTCTGGTCGCCGCCGATGGGGTCGAAGATGACGTCGGCGCCGTGGCCGTCGGTGTGGTCCATGACGGCGTCGAAGACGTCCTCCGAGGAGTGGTCGACGACGCGCTCGGCGCCCAGCGCCGAGCACAGGGACGCCTTCTGGGCGCTGCCGGCGGTGGCGATCACGTGGGCCCCGGCGGCCACGGCCAGCTGGATGGCGGCGGTGCCCACGGCGCTGGCCCCCGACCGGACGAGGACGTGCTCGCCGGCCTGCAGCCCGGCCCGCTCGTGCAGGGCCAGGTACCCGAGGTGGAACGGGAGGGTGAAGGCGGCCGCCTCGACGTCGTCCAGGCCGGGCGGGGCGTCGAACACGATGCCGCAGACGGCCGTGTCGGCCAGGCCGCCCAGCGACATGGCGGCCATGCCGACCACCCGCCGGCCGACGAGGTCGTCATCGACGCCGTCGCCCACCGCGTCGACCACGCCGCACACGTCCATGCCCAGGGTGAACGGCGGCTCGGCCATCACCGCCGCCACCCCGCCCTGGCAGCGGGCGATGTCGCCGAAGTTGAGCGACGCCGCCGTCACCGCCACCCGGACCTGGCCCGGTCCCGTCTCGGGCTCGGAGACGTCGTCTCGCACCTCGATGGCCTCGGTCGGCGCTCCGTTGCGCACCACCCGCACTGCTCTCACATCGCTCCTTCGACCGCGCCGGCTCCCCGCGGCGACACTAGGCACGCGGTCGAGCGGTGTGCTGACGGGTCGTCAGATACCGGCTCGGCGGTGCTGCGGACGAGGAACGGGACCGAGGCGAACGCCACCTGACGTCGGGTCCTGCTGTCCGTCGGACGGCAGCGAATGTCGCGATCGCGCACGGGCTGCAATGCACGACGTGGTCCTCTGGGACCGCGGGCTTGGCGACCCAGGAGCTCCGTGGAACCCCCGACCCCCTTCGTCTTCGATCTCGCCCCCGGCATCGACTGGTGCGGCAACCCGACCGGCCTCGACCTCGACGTCACCTTCGGCGCCGCGCTCGAGGTGACGGCCTGGGCCGGCGACGCCACCGTCGCCCACGGCGTCCTCTCCGCCGGGTACCCGATCGGGTCGGCCAAGTCGCCCCCGGTCGACGGGACGCTCGGCGACCCCTTCGATCCCCTGATCGGCGCTTAGCGCTCAATGAGAGTGGTTGCACGCGTGTAGTTACACGGGTGTCATGGACGGCCCGACACCGACGAGGCCGCCATGACGCTGATCGACGACACCCGCACCGACGACCCACCCGCCGCCGACCCTCCCGTCGCCCGCGCCTCCATGCAGGTGCGGACGCGGGACGGCAGCCTCGAACCGGTCGACGTCAACGCCATCGTCGCCGCCGTCGAGAGCTGCGCCGAGGGACTTCCCCTCGTGGATCCGCTCCGGGTGGCCACCAAGACCATCAGCGGGCTCCGCGACGGGGCCACGACCCTCGAGCTGGACGAGCTGTCGATCCGCATCGCGGCCTCGCTGATCACCGAGGAGCCGAGCTACTCCCGTCTGGCCGCCCGGCTGCTGGCCCGGGTGATCACCAAGGAGGTGCGGGACCAGGGCATCGGCAGCTTCACGGCATCGGTCGCGGTGGGACGCCAGCTGGGGTTGGTGAACGAGGCCACCGCCGACCTGGTGGCCGGGGGCGCCGACGTCCTCGACGGGGCCGTCGACGGCGACGGCGACCAGCGCTTCGAGTTCTTCGGCCTCCGCACCGTCTACGACCGCTACCTGCTGCGCCACCCGACGACCCGCA
>DASYLG010000028.1:0-1904 GCA_036009685.1 Iamia sp.
TGACCCTCACCGCCGAGACCCACATTGACCTCGTCGTCCTCGAGCTCGACGTCGACGAGGACTGGGACGCCTGCCGTCTCGTCGCCGCCCTCCGCAAGCGCCACGCCGGCCTGGCCGTCGTCGGCCTGCTGCCCGGCGACAACGACGAGCTCCCGGCCCGGGCCTACCAGGCCGGTGTCCGCAGCGTCTTCCCCCGCAACGCCGGGATCCGGGCCTTCCTCCGGACGCTCCGCAGCCTCCCGAGCCCCAGCCGGGCCTCCGTGCCCGCCGACAACAAGGTCGTCCGCCTCGACGAGCGCCGCCCGCTCCTCTCCGGCCGGGGGATCCAGGTCCTGGGCGAGATCGGCGCCGGCTCCACCACCCGCATCGTGGCCGAGACCATGGGCATCAGCCCCAAGACGGTCGAGAACCACAAGCAGCGGATCTTCTCCAAGCTCGGGGTGCAGAACCAGGCCCACGCCGTGGCCGTGGCCATGCGCCAGGGGCTGCTCAGCGCCTCCGCCGGACCGATGCTCCTCCCGACGGCCTGACATACAGATGTTCCAGATCGCCTCCACCCCCACCGTCCTCCTGGGGGCCACCGGCACCGTGCGCGACCTCGTCGGCGCCGTGCTGTCGCTCCAGGGCGTGACCGTCACCCTGGCCGACAGCGGTGACGACGCCCTCGACGCCGCCTCCGACTCCGACGCCGTCCTCGTGCTGGTTTCCCCCGGCCCCGAGGACTGGGACACCGCCCGCCGGGCCAACCGCCCGGTGGTGCTCGTGTCCGAGGTCCACCTCGGCGCCGACGAGCGCCTGGCCGCCGTGCTGCGGGGCGCCGACGCCATCGTCCACACCGACGCCTCCCCGGTCGAGCTGGCCGAGGCCGTGGCCGCCGTGCGGCGGGGCGAGACGATCCTCGACCCCCTCTCCGCCCGCCGCCTGGCCGCCGCCGCCCGCACCGGTCAGATGACCGCCCAGGCCGAGCTGAAGCTCACCCCCCGGGAGCTGTCGATCCTCTTGTCGGTGGAGCAGGGCGAGTCGGTCAAGCAGACCGCCCGCAGCCTCGGCATCGCCATGAAGACCGTGGAGAACCTCCAGAGCCGGATGTTCCGCAAGCTCGGCGCCCGCAACCGGGCCCACGCCGTCACCATCGCCCACCGTCTCGGCCTCCTCGACAGCTTCGTCGAGCTCGAGTCCACCGCCGGCCTGAGCGCCTGAGACCCGGAGCCGACTGATGAGCATCCGCCTGATCACCGCCCACCGCAGCACCTTCATCCGCGACGTGCTGCGGATCTCCGGTGTGGCCCGCAAGATCTACGTCGTCGGCGAGGCCCGTTCCGCCACCGAGCTCGTCGAGCTGTGCCGGGCCGAGCAGCCCGACGTCGTCTACGCCGAGGACAGCTTCGACGACGGCAGCGAGATCGAGTCCGTCCTCGTGCTGCTCAACACCACCGGGGCCCGGGTGATCGTCGTGTGCGACGACCCGTCCCCCGAGCGCCTGACCCGCATCCTGGCCCTGGGCGCCCACGGCTACCTCCGCCACGACACGACGCCCGAGCAGGTGCTCGACGCCGTCGAGTCGGTGGCCGGCGGCGCCGCGGTGCTCGGCCCGGCCGCCACCGCCACCGTGCTCGACCAGTGGCGCAAGCTGCGGGAGCCGACCCGGGGCACCATCACCGGCGGTGTCGCTCACTCGCTCACCGTCCGGGAGCACGACGTGCTCACCGCCATGGCGGACGGACTGCCGGCCAAGTCGATCGCCCGCCGTCTCGGCATGGCCGTGAAGACGGTCGAGAACCACAAGATCCGCATCTACGACAAGCTCGGTGTGCGGACCCAGGCCCACGCCGTGGCGCTGGCCATCAGCCAGGGGCTCCTCACCGACGGCGTGTCCGCCGCCGGCCCCCGGGCGGTCTGACGCG
>DASYLG010000029.1:0-2607 GCA_036009685.1 Iamia sp.
GATCCGCTCGTCGGGGTCGATGTGGCCGGCGAGGGCGTTGAGCAGGGTCGTCTTGCCGGCGCCGGCGCCGCCGCTGACGAGGATCTGGCGGCGCTGGGCGACGGCGAGGCGGAGGAGGTCGGCCACGGCCGGCCCGGCCACCTCGTCGAGCGCCACCGCCCGGGCGCCGAACCGGCGGATCGTGATGCACGGCCCGTCGACCGCCAGCGGTGGCACCACCACGTGGACCCGCGACCCGTCGGGCAGCCGGGCGTCGGCCAGCGGCCGAGATCGATCGGCGCGGCCGCCCGTGGGCATCAGGACGCGGGCGACCAGCCGGTCGATCGTGGGCCGGTCGACGTGGACCTCGGTGCGGACCAGCCGGCCCGCCCGCTCGACCCACACCGCCCCGGGGCCGTTCACCATCACCTCGGTGACGGTGGGATCGGCCAGCAACGGCTCGATGACCCCGAGCCCGGTGGCCCGGGCGCGCACCCGGCGGGCGACGGCGATCACCCCGTCGGGCGGCAGGTGGGGGGCGACCTCGCGCACCAGGGCCTCGATCGCCCCCGGGGCCACGGCGGCCGGGATCGACGGCGCGACCAGGACCCGGCGGTGCACCTCGGCCTCGACCTCGGCCGACGACACGGCCCCCGGCGAGGCCGAGCCCGGAGGGGCGGCCACGACGATCATGCTGCGGCTCGGGGGCGGCGAGCGAGGGCCTCGGGAAGACGGCGCCCGAAGGCGGGACCGACGGCCGGGCGGTGGGCTACGACGATCATGCTGCGGCTCGGAGAGGGCGGGCGAGGGCCCGGGGGAGGTGGCGGGCGAGGGTGCCGGCGTCGACGGCGCGGGCCACGGCCGGGTCGACGGGGATGTCGGCGACGACCGGCGCCTCCACGATCCGCTCGACGTCCTCGCGGCCCAGGGTGCGGCCCGCCTCGCGGAGGAGGATCACCCCCGACGGCCGGACGGGCAGGTCGAGGGCGCGGCGGAGCCCGAGGTAGCAGGCCCGGGTGACGAGCAGCGAGCGGTTGGCCTCGGCCACCAGCGGCAGGACCGGGCTGTCGGGACCGACCACTCCCGCGTCGACGACGACCGGGCGGGCCTCGGCCGCCAGCAGCCGGGCCAGCACCTCGTGCCGCTCGGCCGGGCCGTGGGGGCCCCGGCCGCGGGGCAGGAGGGCCAGGCTGGGCCCGACCGAGAGCTCGAGCCGGGCGAGGGCGTCGGCGGCCACGTCCTCGCCCGCTCTCGTCCACCCGGCGAGGCCGGGGTCGCGCGGGTCGGGGAGGGCGAGCGTGGCGGGGACGTCGCCACCGAGGTCGACGAGCAGGGCGCCACCCTCGAGGGCGTGGACGTTGGCGAGCGTGGCGGCGAGGGCGACGGACACGACGGTGGTGCCGACGCCGCCCTTCACCGACCAGCAGGTGACGAGCATGGAGAGCCTCCCGGGCACGGAGATGTCGAAGGATCGAGCGGGGGAAGCTGGGTCGCCACGGTGCCCCGCGGGCCCGACGGCGAAACCCTCGATCGACTCGGCCCGTAGGGTGGACGGGTGGAGGCCGCGTTCTTCGACCTGGACAAGACGGTCATCGCCAAGGCGTCGATGGTCGCCTTCGGCGGACCGCTGTACCGGGCCGGGCTCCTCAACCGCTGGCTGCTGCTGCGGGCGCTCTACGGCCAGCTCGTCTACCTCTACCTCGGTGCCGACGAGGAGCGCATGGCCCGCATGCGCACCAAGGTGCTGGCCCTCACCGCCGGATGGGACCAGGCCCACGTGCGCGACGTCGTGGCCGAGACCCTCGAGGAGGTCATCGACCCGATCGTCTTCGACGAGGCCGTCACCCTCATCGCCGAGCACCAGGCCGCCGGTCGGCGGGTGTTCATCATCTCCGCCTCACCGGAGGAGATCGTCCTGCCCCTCGCCCGCCACCTCGGGGTGGACGAGGCCATCGCCACCCGGGCCGGCATCGACGCCCGGGGCCGCTACACCGGCGAGGTCGAGTTCTACGCCTACGGGCCCCAGAAGGCCGAGCGCATGCGGGAGATCGCCGAGCAGCGGGGCATCGACCTCGGCGCGTCCTACTCCTACTCCGACTCGATCACCGACGTGCCCATGCTCGAGGTCGTCGGCCACCCGGTCGCGGTCAACCCCGACCGCGACCTGGCCAAGGTGGCCGCCGATCGCGGCTGGGAGGTGCGGTGGTTCACCCGCAAGGTGCCCCTGCGCTCGCGGGTGGCGATGCCAAGCCCGGGTCCGACCGCGGCGGTCGGCGGCGGGCTGCTCGCCACCGGTGCGGCCGGCGCCGCCGCCTACATGTGGCTGCGCCGCGACCGCAGCGTCCAGACCACGGCCCAGCAGGCGGCCGGGCTGGCCAAGCTGGTCACCGAGTGGGCCGGACCCGTGGTCCGGACCGTCGGCGACGCCGCCGCGTCCCGGCGTCCGACCGGCCGCCGACCGACGGCGCGCCAGACGAAGGCCGGACGACCTACGGCGCGCCGCCGACCGTGGCCGAACCCTCGGTCCCGTCGCTAGAGCGAGGTTGCGACGGCACCTGGTCGGCGGCCGAGCCGGCGGCCGGCAGCGGGCCGCGCGCCCACCCGCGACCGGGGACGCCGAAGGCGGCC
>DASYLG010000030.1:0-13818 GCA_036009685.1 Iamia sp.
AGGGCCACACCGAGGCCGTGGTCGACACCCTCACCGCCGATGCCGGCGACCTCGAGCCCGGCGACAGCTTCCGGGTGCAGACCGTGAACGGGCCCGTCGAGCTCGATCTCGTCGGCATCGTCAAGTACGGCGACTCGGGCAACCTCGGCGGGGCCTCGTTCGTGATGATGGCCACCCCGGCGGCCATCGAGACCTTCGCCTTCGACGGCAAGGTCCAGGGGATCGCGGTCATCGCCGACGAGGGCCTGACCCAGGCCGAGGTCGTCGATCGCATCGCCCCCGCACTTCCCGACAACGCCGAGGTCATCACCGCCGTCGAGGCCGGCCAGGAGGCCAAGGACGCCATCGGGGCGTTCGTGGACACCATCCGGACCTTCCTGACGGTGTTCGCCCTCATCGCCCTGGCCGCCGGGTCGTTCCTCATCTACAACGTGTTCGGGATCATCATCGGCCAGCGCGTGCGCGAGCTGGCCCTGCTCCGGGCCCTCGGCTCGGCGCGCCGCCAGATCCTGGCGTCGGTGGTGCTCGAGGCCGGGGTGATCGGCCTCGTCGCCTCGGTGATGGGGCTGATCGGCGGGATCCTGCTCGCCTTCGTGCTCCAGTCGATCCTCGCCCAGGTGGGCTTTGGCCAGAGCGGGTCGGCCCCCGTCGTCGCCCCCCGGACGATCGTCGTCTCGATCATCGTCGGCGTGGTGGTGGCCGTCCTCTGCAGCGTGGTCCCCGCCCGGCGGGCCAGCCGGGTGGCCCCCATCGCCGCCCTGCGGGAGGCCTCCACCGACGACACGAACCGCTCCAAGAGACGCCTGGTGATCGGCGGCATCATGGTGCTCCTCGGCATCGTGTTGATCGTCGCCGGGGCGCGGGGCAGCGGCAACGAGGGCATCGTCCGGGCCGCGCTCGGCACCGTCCTCACCTTCGCCGGCACCGTCGTGCTCGGGCCCTACATCGTCCCGCCGCTCACGGGCATCATCGGGTTCCCCCTCCGGGCCCTCGGCGTGGCCGGCACGCTCGGGCGCGACAACGCCCGCCGCAACCCGAAGCGCTCGTCGGGGACGGCCGCGGCGCTGATGCTGTCGGTCACCCTCATCACCTTCATCGCCGTCTTCGCCCAGTCCTTCGGCAAGTCGATCAACGCCTCGGTCGACGAGCACTTCAAGGGCGACATCGAGATCATCACCGCCGGGTTCGGGTTCCCCAGCCTCACCCCCGACCTCGTCAACGCCCTCGACGAGCGCCCGGAGGTCGGGGCGATCACCGGCGTCCAGCGCGGCACCATCGAGCTCGACGGCTCGACCCGCCCCGTGTACGGCGTCCGGTTCTCCGACGTGCTCGACGTCTACGACCTGGGCGACGTGCGTGGCGACCTGGCCGAGCTCGGCCCCGACGAGATCGCCGTCGACCTCGAGACCGCCCAGCTCGGGTTCTGGAACATCGGCAAGGAGCTGGAGGTCACCTACCCCGACGGCACCGAGGCCACGGTCACCATCGGGGCGATCTACGGGGACGGGGCCATCGTCGCCCAGAACACCGACGGCCACTTCCTGGTCTCCGACGAGGCGATCCGCGATCACTTCCCCGGCTTCGGGCAGCTGATCCAGCGGATCGACCTGACCGCGTCCGACGGCACCTCGGTCGAGCAGCTCCGAGCCGCGGCCACCGAGGAATCCGACCGCTTCGCCGCCGCCGACGTCCGCGACGTGGGCGAGATCAAGGAGGCCAACAACGACCAGCTGGCCTTCTCGTTGCGGATCTTCTTCGCCCTGCTGGGCCTGGCCCTCGTCATCGGCGCCCTCGGCGTGGCCATCACCCTGGGCCTGTCGGTGTTCGAGCGGACGCGCGAGATCGGCCTGCTCCGGGCGGTGGGCGCGACCCGCCGCCAGCTGGCCTCGTCCATCACGGGCGAATCGGTGGTCATCACCCTGCTGGGGACGATCCTCGGCCTGGTGATCGGCATCGCCGGCGGCTCGGCGGTGATGTTGGCCCAGAGCGACGACTTCGACACGCTCCGGATCTACATCTCGCCCATGTTCATCATCGGCGTGCTGGTGCTGGCCCTGGTCATCGGGGTGGGGGCATCGCTCATCCCGGGCTGGCGGGCGGCCCGCATGGACGTCCTCCAGGCCGTCACCGTCGAGTGAGGGCGACGGTCGGCTGATGGCCCTCGACCCCGGCGCCCTCCCGGCGTCCACCGTGGCGTTCCTCACCGAGCGCCACCTGGCCACCCTCACCACGCTCCGGCCCGACGGCTCGCCCCACGTCGTCGCCATCGGCTTCACCTGGGACGCGGCGGCCGGCCTGGTGCGGATCATCAGCTTCGCCCCCAGCCAGAAGGCCCGGAACCTGCTGGCCGCGCCCGGCGCGCGGGCCGCCGTCTGCCAGGTCGACGGCGGTCGCTGGCTGACGCTCGAGGGCCCCGCCACCGTCACCGACGACCCCGACCGCGTCGCCGAGGCCGTCCGCCGCTACGCCGAGCGCTACCGCCCGCCCGGCGAGCGCGACGACCGGGTCGCCATCGAGATCCGGGTCGACCGCGTCCTCGGGAGAGCATGACGCTCGCGGTCTACCCGGGGTCGTTCGACCCGCCCACCGTGGCCCACCTGGGGATCGTCGCCGCCGCCCTCGCCCACGTCGACGAGGTGCGCCTGGTCCTGTCCGAGGTCGCCCTGGGCAAGGAGGACCTCGTCGGCCGCACCCCCGTGGCCGACCGGCTGGCCGTGCTGCACGCCGACGGCCTCTCGGCCGCGGTGACGAGCGCCCGGCTCGTCGTCGACATCGTCGCCGAGGCCGGGGCCGACGCCGTGGTGATGGGGGCGGACAAGTGGGCGCAGGTGATCGACCCGGCCTGGTACGGCTCGACCGCCGCCCGCGACGCGGCGCTGGCCCGCCTGCCCACGGTGCTCCTGGCCGATCGGGCCGGCACCGCCCTCCCCGACCGGCCCGACGCCGTGGAGGTCGTGGTCCTCGACGTCGACCCGGCCCACGCCGACGTGTCCGCCACCCGCGCCCGCGCCGGCGAGGTCGACCTCATGGCCCCCGCGGCGCAGGTCTCAGGCCTCTGGAGCTGAGTCCTCGTCGTCGTCACCGTCGAGGCTGCGGTCGCCCTCGCCGGAGCCGAGGATCAGGCGGGCCCCGCGGTCCCACGTGAGGTAGTTCCAGGCCCAGTTGACGAACACCGAGATGCGGTTGCGGAACCCCATCAGGTACACGAGGTGGAGGCCGAGCCAGGCCAGCCAGGCCGGGGTGCCGGTGAGACGCAGCCCGTGGCCCAGCTCGGCGACGGCCGAGCGCCGGCCGATGGTGGCCATCGAGCCCTTGTCGCGGTAGGCGAACGGCTCGGTCGGGTCGCCGTCGTCGAGGACCTCCCGCTCGATCAGCCGGGCGACGTGGTGCCCCGACTGGATGGCCACCTGGGCCACGCCGGGGAGGAGCCGGCCGTGGCCGTCGTCGATGGCGGCGATGTCGCCGATGGCGAAGGTCCCGGGGTGGTCGGGGATGCGGAGGTCGGGCCCGACCGAGATCCGCCCGCCGGGGCCGGTGGGGACGCCGAGGGCGCCGGCCACGTCGCCGGCCCGGACGCCCGCCGCCCAGACGAGGGTGTGGGCCGGGAGCTCGGTTCCGTCGCCGAGGTGGACGCGCGTGGCCTCGACCGCCGCCACCGTGGTGCCGGTGCGGATCTCGACGCCCCGCCGGGCCAGGGTCGACCGTGCATGGCGCCGTGACGCCGAGTGGAACGGGGGCAGCAGGTCGTCGGTCATCTCGACCAGGACCACGTGAGCCCGGCGGACGTCGAAGCGGCTGCCCCGGAAGTCGCGGTCGAGCACCTTGTCGATCAGCTCGACGAGCGCCCCCGCCACCTCCACCCCGGTGGGGCCGCCCCCCACGACGACGAAGCTCAGGGCGCCGTCGTCGACCGTCGACGGATCGGCGTCGGCGGCCTCGAACCGGCCCAGGATGTGGTTGCGCAGCCGCACGGCGTCGGGCAGGACGTAGAGCGGGAAGCCGTGCCGGGCCACGCCGGGGATGCCGAAGTCGTTGACGGTGGCCCCGGCCGCCACGACCAGGTGGTCGAACGGCAGGGGCTCGCCGCTGTCGACCTCGACCCGGCGCGGCTCCCAGTCGACGCCGGTGACGGTGGCCCGTCGGAAGCGGACGTTGCGCTGGCGCTGGAAGATGCCCCGCACCGGGTAGGCGACGTCGGCCGGGTTCAGGCCCGACGTGGCCACCTGGTACAGCAGCGGCTGGAAGGTGTGGAAGTTGTTCCGGTCGACGAGCGTGACGTCGACGGCCACGTCGTCCAGCCCCCGGGCGACGGCCAGCCCGCCGAAGCCGGCGCCCACGATCACGACCTTCGTGCGTCCGTTCACAAGAGTTCCAACCGTCCCCGCGGCGGTGTCCTTCCCCGTCCGGAGATGCGCCGGGCCCACGAGGTGCCAGGCACCTCCTGGGCACGACCACGAGGTGCCTGGCACCACGTGGTCGATGCCGCGGACGGGCGCACGCGGAACGACGTCACGGCGCGACCGGGGCCGGGCGGCGCTGGCACCGGGGGCACCAGTAGGTCGAGCGGGCCTGGGCCCCGTGGTGGACCATGCGCACCGGTGTCCCGCACCGCCGGCACGGCTGACGCTGACGGCCGTACACGGCCACGCTCCCCGGCGGGCCCGACACGGTGGTGCGCCGGGCGGTGGTGAGGTTGCGGCGGAGCATCCGGGCCGCCACCTCGAGCAGCCGGCGGCGGACGGGCTCGTCGACCTGCTCGATGGCGGTGAACGGGTCCAGCCCGCAGGCGAACAGGACCTCGCTCTTGTAGACGTTGCCGATGCCCGCCGCGACCCGCTGGTCGAGCAGCACCTCGGCCACGGTGGTGCCCGGCTCCGGCAGGGTGGCCATGCGGGCGACGGCGTCGTCGAGGTCGACGTCGGCCGCGCACAGGTCGGGCCCCAGGTGGCCCACGGGATCGTCGACCTGACCCAGGGCGTTGCGGTTACCCCGGTGGTAGGTGCGCACGACCGGCGCGCTGAAGCACACCGCCTCCCATCCGGGCACGGCCACCACGCAGCGCGCCAGGTGGCGGCCCTTCCGCCACCGCTCGCCGGTGCGGTAGAGGTGCCACGACCCGGTCATCCGCATGTGGGTGTCGAGCGAGAGGCCACCGGCGAAGTGGACCAGGAGGTGCTTGCCGACCGCCTCGACCCCCTCGATGGTGGTGCCGGGCCGGGGCCGGTCGCCGGCCAGGCGGGGGGCCTCGAACCGGACCAGCTCGGCCCCCGCCAGCACGGGGTGGAGCCGGGCCGCGACCCGCCAGATGGTGTCGCCCTCGGGCACCGGCCCAGGCTACGGCGGCGTGCGGACGGGGGGCGGCGTTCATCCGTACGTCGGCGGGAGGGGTACGCCGGCGCCGTCGACGTGGGGGTTGCTCTGGTGGCCGCTCGGCAGCCGGGTCTCGCCGGTGGACGGGTCGTAGGTCGGCCGGGTCTCGCGGGGGCGCGCCTCCTGGCTCCGGCACGCCCCGAACACCAGAGCGAGGCCGCTCAGCACGCCGGCCGCCACCGTGATCGGCGCCCCGGCCAGCGAGGCGACGGCCCCCACCACCGTCATGGCCGCGGCCACCGAGCCCAGCACGGTCTCGGGGACGTCGCACTCGAGCCCGTCGCCGTCGGCCAGCGCCAGCGGCGCGACCACCAACCCGAGGATCCCCCGGTCGACGGTGAGGACGGCGGCGGCCCGGCGCCAGCCGACGGACCGGGCCACCGATCTCGCCAGCGTCAGGCCGTAGCCGGCGTCACGGAGCGCCTGCTCGACCTCGCCCACCTCCCGCCGCTGGGCGTCGGTCACGACGGCATCGATGCCGGCGATGGCGTCGTCGGCAGCGGGCAGGCCGGTGTAGGACCGGGTCCACGTCGGGCCCAGCGCCGCCGGCCCCTCGACCAGGGAGGCGGTGCGGAGGGCGGCGGCGAGACGGGTCTGGGCGGCGATGACGACGGTCAGCTCGTCGGGGTACGGCCGCTCGGCCCGCGGTCGCCCGTCGGCGCCCAGGGGCGCGGTCCACGCCCTCTGGTACGCCCGCTCGAGGTGCAGCGGCAGCTCGCGGGACCGGCGGGGCCCGAGGGCCCGGAAGAAGGCGGCGGTGAACGGGCCCGACGCCGCGCTGCGGTCGAGCTCGGCCAGCAGCCGGGCCAGGTGGGACCAGCCGGGTGGGTGGGCGGCGAGGGCGTCGGCCACGTCGTCGGCCAGCGCGTCGCCCGCGGCCCGGGCCCGGGTCACGCTCGGCCACACCCGCACCGTGAGCGGCAGGCCGTCGGGCAGGGCGGCGAGGAGCGCCCGGCGCCCGGCCACCTCGTCGCGCTCGCGCCGGCAGGCGGCGGCCAGCCGCTCGAGCTCGGCCACGGAGTGGTCGGCGGTGAGGCCGGACCCGGCGACCTCGTCGGCCACCCGGCCGGCGCGGCGCCGGCACCCGTCGCTCAGGCTCTGCAGGTAGTCCTCCAGGCCGGCGAGCCGGGCGGGGTCGAGGGCGATCACGCCCGGGTCAGCCATCGGACCCGTCCTCCGCACGGCCCCGCGCCCCCAGGACCTCGAGCCGGGCCCACTGCCGGCGACGGGCCTCGGCGTGCTGGGCGGCGGCGACGGTGACGGCGCGCTGGTCGAGCTGGTCGGCCAGGCCGCGCAGGTCGACGGCCACGGCCCGGGCGTCGAAGACGACCATCGCGGCGCGGCCACGGTGGGCCGCGGCCGCCGGGCCCTCCCAGGTGACGGGTCCGGAGTGGCCGTCGAGATCGGCGAAGTCGGCGGCGAGGGCGTCGGCGAGGGCTCGCAGGGCCTCGGCCGCCGCCGCGAGGTGGGCGGGAGATCGGCTCATCGAGAGCCTCCCTTCAAGGGACGAACAGGGCTTGAAGGGGAAGTGGCGCCCCCCGTGCCCGCTGGCGCCGGCGCACAAACACACCGCTCTGGCGTGGGGCCCTCGTTCGCCGCTCGCCTACCCGTCCGAGGTGTCGCTGGTCAGGGGGTCGACGGCCCGGTCCGGGGTCGGGGCCCCGGCGAAAACCCGGGCGGGCGACGGGGCCGAGCCACTAGACCATCCCTGGGGCCGGCACTCCCGGCCCCAGGATCTTCCCGCCCCGCCGGGGCGCCGCCGCAGACCTGACCCACGCTGAGGGGGCCCGACAGCACCGCTGAGGGCTCCTGACAGGACGGGCACGGGGACCGCGCCGGCGCCCGGGGGCCGGGGGGAGTCGACCGGCGGCGAGCCTCAGCCCTCGACGGTGAGGGTGGCGCCCTCGCCCACCGGCACCGGGCCGTCGTCGAGCAGAGCGCCGAGGGCGTCGTCGCCGAAGGTGGCGCCGAGGAAGGCCACGGTGACGGCGTCGATGGCCGGGTAGGCGTCCTCGACCGGTGGGTAGGCGTCGCCGCAGCCGTCACTGGCCAGCTGGAGCAGGTTCACGGGGATGGGCAGGCCGATCGACTCGACGATGCCGACCAGGCCGCCCTGCTCGGCGCCGATCAGGCACAGATCGCTGAACACCAGGTGGCCGGCGCCGGCGATCTCGACCAGGCTCCGGGGCGTGCCCATCGTGGCGAAGACCTCCCGGGTCGCGTCGGCCGGGATGGTCTCGTCGGCCTCGCCCAGCATCACGAGGGCCGGGACGGTGGGGGCCTCGCCCAGGTCCTCGTCGCCCCCGGCGCCCAGCGAGTAGGCGCCGACGGCGTCGATGCGGGGGTCGGTGGCCGCCGTGCGATAGGCGGCCCCGGCCCCGGCGGAGTGACCGAGCACGGCGACCCGCTCGAGATCGACCATCCCATCGAGCGGTGAGGAGGGGTCGTCGGCGGTCAGGGCCACCAGGTCGGCGGTGGCCGTGAGCACCTCGGGATCGGTCGAGGGCGTCACCCCCTGGGCGGCGGTGCCGAGGATGCCACCGAGCGACCGCTCGACGTGGTCCGGGGCGGCGACCACGTAGCCCCACGAGGCGAGGTGGGTGGTCAGGCTGACCGACTGCTCGGGGAAGCCGGCGAACCCGTGGCTGAACAGCACGAGCGGATAGGGCCCGTCGTCGGTGGCGGGCGCCGCGCCCGGGGCCGCGGCCACCGGGTACTGGATGCGCATCTCGGCCGGCACCTGGGCCTGCAGCTCGGGCGACAGCAGCGAGGCGATGTCGAAGGTGCCGGTCGGCTCGTCGATGCCGGCGCCGGCGTCGGCGGCCGGGTACCAGACCACCACCCGGCGGCCGTCGAGGTCGAGGTCGATCGAGCCCACGCCGTGGGGACCCCGCTCGGCCAGATCGGCCAGCGCGGGACCGTCGTCCTCGGGTGCGGTCGTGGTCTCCTCGGCCGCCGTGGTCGACGAGGCGGTGCTGCTGGCGTCGCCGGCGTCGTCGTCGTCGTCCCCGCCATCGGAGGAGCACGCCCCGCCGACCAGGGCGAGGGCCACCCCGAGGGCGACGAGGGGCCGGGCACGGCGGGAGCGGTGGAGCACCGCCCGACTGTAGGCCGGACACATGTCCAGCCGAGCGGAGGACGACGCCGTCAGGCCAGGGCGGCGGTGACCTGCTCGAGAAGCTCGTCGTAGTGGTCGAGGGCGGGGAGCTGCGGGAACTCGGCCACCACGTTGGCGGGGGCGTGGAAGAGGAAGCCGGCGTCGGCGGCCAGCAGCATGGTCGTGTCGTTGTAGCTGTCGCCGGCGGCCACGACGCGATAGTTCAACCCTTGAAGGGCCTGGACGGCAGCCCGCTTGGGGTCGGGCATCCGCAGCCGGTAGCCGACGATGCGGTCGTCGGCGATCTCCAGGGTGTGGCACAGGATCGCCGGCCACCCGAGCTGGGCCATCAGCGGGGCGGCGAACTGCTCGAAGGTGTCGCTGAGGATGACGACCTGGGTGCGCCGCCGCAGCTCGGCCAGGAAGGCGGCCGCACCGGGCAGCGGCTCGAGCCCGGCGATCACGTCGCTGATCAGCGTCATGGTCAGCCCGTGCTCGGCCAGGAGGTCGAGCCGGTAGCGCATGAGCACGTCGTAGTCGGGCTCGTCCCGCGTGGTCCGCCGGAGCCCGTCGATGCCCGTGCGCTCGGCCACCGCGATCCAGATCTCGGGCACCAGCACGCCCTCGAGGTCGAGCGTGACGATGGCCTGCTGCGTCTCCCCTGTCATCGGCCCATCGTGGCCGATGGCGGGCCTAGTGGACGTGCTCGGCGGCGAGGCCCATGCGGGCGACGGTGTCGCCGAGGAAGTCGATCTCGATGACGATGGCGGGCCCGTCGCCGACCACGAAGGCGTCGTGGTGGGGCGCCACGTCGACGACGGCGGGGGCGACGAGGGCGACCTCGCAGCCGTCGGCGTAGACGTAGGTCAGGGCGCCCGCGGCCAGGAACCCGGCGTGGGCGTGCTCGCAGAGATCGGTGCCGAGCCGCGGCTTGAGGTCGGTCGACCAGCGCATCCCGGGCGGGTAGGTGCAGCGCCGGATCCGGGCGTCGCCCACCGTGGTCACGTCGATCTCGACCGGGCCGAAGGTCTGGTGGTCGGCACCGGGCATCGGGGCCGTCAGGGCGTCGTCTCCGGGCATGGCCCGACCGTACGCCCGCTCGCGGGGGCGCGCCCGGGCGGCGGGCCGGCGGGCCGGCGGACCGGTGGGCATGATCGGGGCATGAGCACCGAGCACCGGGTCGACAGCGGCGGCGTCGAGATCGTCTACGACAGCCACGGGCCCGACGACGGCCCGCCGGTGATCCTCCTCCACGGGTTCCCCGACTCGGCCCGGCTGTGGCGCCACCAGGTCGCGGCCCTCACCGCGGCCGGGTACCGGGTGCTCACGCCCGACCTCCGCGGCTTCGGCCGCTCGGGGAAGCCCGACGGCGTCGACAGCTACAACCTGCTCGTCATCGCAGCCGACGTGACCGCCGTCCTCGACGACACCGGCGTGGCGTCGGCCCGCGTCGTCGGCCACGACTGGGGCGCCGCCCTGGCCTGGGCCGTGGCGACGCTGGCGCCGGACCGGGTCGACCGGGTCGCCGCCCTCTCCGTCGGCCACCCGGCGTCGTTCGGCGCCGCCGGCCTGGCCCAGACGGAGAAGGCCTTCCACATGCTCCTGTTCCAGTTCGAGGGGGTCGCCGAGCGCTGGTTGTCCGACGACGGCTGGGCCCGGTTCCGGGAGTGGTCGCACCACCCCGACGCCGATGCGACGATCGCCGAGATCGAGGCCGCCGGCGCCCTCACGCCGATGCTGAGCTGGTACCGGGCCAACGTGCCGCCCGCCGCGCTCGTCGAGCCACCGCTCGCGCTGCCGCCCGTGTCGGTCCCGGCCCTGGGCATCTGGTCGACCGACGACATGGCCCTGGTCGAGGGGCAGATGACGGGCTCGGCGGCCCACTGCGCCGCCGGCTTCCGCTACGAGCGCATCGAGGGGGCCGGGCACTGGATCCCGCTCGACGCACCCGACGAGGTCAATGCCCTGCTGCTGGACTTCCTGGCCTGAGCACGGCGCCGAGCACCTCGGCCAGCAGGGCCGGGTGGGTGACCATCGGGAGGTGGCCGGTGTCGAGCTCGACCACGGCCGCCCCCGGCAGGCGGGCGACCATCTCCTGCTGGGCCTCGGGGCGGACGGGCCGATCCCGCACCGTGCGGACGTAGGTGACGGGCACGCCGGCGGCCTCGGACCAGCGCACCGGCTGGAAGTAGTGGTGGACGGTGTCGGCGACGCAGCGAGCCGGGTCGACGACGAAGGCCAGCTCGTCGTCGGTGAGCGGGTCGCCCCCGTAGGCCGTGCGGAACGGCTCGGGGTCGGCGGGCGGGCCGGGCAGCGTGATGGCCGGCCCGCCGGCGGCCGCCGCCTGCTCCACCGTGGCCCTCAGGCCCTCGCGGTGCGCCGGCTTCATGCAGTCGAGCCCGCACCCGCCCTCGGGCGGCACCAGGGCGGCGACGAGCACGACCGCTCGGACCCGGTCCCCGAGGGCGACGACCACGCCGGGCACCACCAACCCGCCCGAGGAGTGGGCGACCAGCACGACCGGTCCGGCGGTGCCGGCCTCGACGGCGGCGACGACCGCCGCGACCTCGTCGGCGACCGTGATCGTGGCCAGGTCGGCGGGCACAGCGCCCCGGCCCGGCAGGTCGACGGCGATCGCCGGCCGGTCGAGGTGCGGGACCAGCCGGTCCCACGTCCGCCCGGTCGCCCCGCCGCCGTGCACCAGCACGACGGCGATCTCGTCCTCGCCCGTCACGTCACCCACGCCGCCGAACCTAGCGACGGGAGCACGGGCTGGGGGCCCAGGTCACAGCGGTCGCGGCGGTCGGGGATTCGACACGGCGGCGTTCGGGGAGTTGGCTTGACCGGTGACCGTGTCCTCAGCTCCGCCCGCAGTCCGACGTGAATCGGATGGTGAGGCCGTCGATGCGCAGGTGGCGCGGCAGGAGTGGGCCGAGGCCGCTCGGCCGATCCTCGAGGAGGTCGCCAGCCGCTACAACGCCACGATCGCCTACGCCGATCTGGCCGAGGCGGTGCAGGAGCGGGCCGGCATCTCGACCGAGCAGCAGGTCCGCCACTGGATCGCCCCGGTGCTCCAGATCGTGAGCCAGGGCTGCCAGGACCGCTCCGAGCCGCTGCTCGCGGCGCTGGCGATCCGCTCCGACGGCAACGTCGGCCCCGGCTACGCCACGACCGTGGCCACGGTGCGGGGCGAGAAGCCCGAGGACCCCGAGATGCACGCCGCCATCGAGCGGCTCGCCTGCTACGAGCTCCACGGTGCCGAGCTGCCCGCCAACGGCGGCCGCGCCACCCTGACCCCCGTCGAGCACGAGCGCCGCCAGCGCGCCGCCCTGCGCGCCAGCAAGGTGATCCCGGCCCGTCCGGCCTGCCCCACCTGCCAGATGCAGCTCCTCACCTCCGGCGTCTGCGGCACCTGCGACTGAGGTCTCGCCCGGCCCCGGCCTCGCGGTCACACCCCCTGGCTACAGTCCTCGGTGGCTGCACTCGTTGACACTCGAGCCCCAGGAGACTGACATGGGCCTTGCCGAGCGCAGCCGCGCCGTGCTGCACACCAAGCTGACCGAGGTGGTCGGAGACGAGGAGGCCGTAGGCGACATGCTGTCCGAGTTCCCCGCCCACGACCTCGAACGTCCCGCCACCAAGGAGTTCGTCCGCGCCGAGGTCGCCGAGCTCCGCACCGAGCTCGCCGGCCTCCGGACCGACAACGCCGAGCGCGAGACGCGTCTGATGGAGTTCATCCACGTCGAGGTCACCAGCTCGATGCGGTGGGTCCTCGGCGTCTTCCTCACCGCTCAGTCGGTGGTCATCGGGCTCGTCGTCGCCTTCACCTGAGACTCCTCAGGGCAGGTTCTTCTGGGCCTGCCAGGCCCAGCCGGAGTTGCCGTTCATCTCGGGCGACGAGCCGGCGAACGCGGCGCGCGCGGTGGCGTCACCGCTGAGCTGGTAGCGGAGCCAGGCCGTGATGTAGCCGCGGAAGCGGCCGCCGTCGCCCTGGACCTCGTTGTGGCCGGCGAACCGGACAGCGCCCTTGGCCGCCGCCCCCGGCACCTCGGCGTAGAAGCCGTTCATGGTGAGCGGACCGGCGATCAGCAGGTCGAGCCCACCGGTGAGGAACAGGACCGGGTCGGTCAGCTGCGACGGCTCGTACTCGTCGCCCGGGCTCACCCAGAGCCGGTTGGGCAGGTTGATCGGGACGGTGGTGGTGATGAGCCCACCCGAGTGCTGCGTGGCCCGCACCGACCCGCCGGCGCCCTGCGAGTGACCGACGGCGGCCACGTGGGCGGTGTCGAGCTTGCCCTGGTAGGGGCTCCCGGGCGTCGTGTCGGCGGTGACGAGGAGCTGGGCCCCGGCCAGGATCTCGGTCCCGGTGCCGGTGGTCGTGCTGGTCGAGGCGATCACGACGTAGCCCCACGACGCCAGGTGGGTGAGCAGCCCGGCGTACTGGGCCGGCACCGCGTTCGATCCGTTGCCCCACGTGACGATGGGGTGGCGCACGCCGCCGGCGCCCAGGTTCGTGGGGCGGAAGACCTCGTAGGCGGTCGCACCGCCCGGTCCGGCGATCGTCTCGTGGGTGACGGCCCACGACCCGGGCGCGGCGTAGGCCGCCTCGATCACCGTGGCCGCCCCGGCCGCCCCCGGTCGCAGGGCGGTGACGGCCAGGAGGGCGACCACGGTGACGCCGACGGCGAGGGCCCGGCGGCGGCGTCCACCACGAGGCGTCGGGAGGGATCGGGCGGGTGACCGGTGACACGTCATGTGCGAATGTGTACCTTGTCACAGGATCGTTCACAACCCCTCCCCTCCCACTCGCTCCCCGCCGTCCCATAGCGCCGCTATGCATAGCAGTGCTATCCAACCACCGTCGAGGTCATTCCCATGCGTCGTCGCCTACTCGTCCTGACCGCCCTGCTCGCCACCCTGCTCGGCGCCGTGCCCGCCCCGCCGGTCGCCGCCGTCGACCCGCCCGGCACGCGGCTGTGCGACGACACGACGGTGGAGGTGTCCGACGGCGTGCGCCTCCACACCTGGGTGAGCCGGCTGGCCCCCGACACGCCCAAGCCGGTGCTCCTCGAGTTCGAGTCCTACAACGTCCCCTCGAACACGTGCCCCACCACGCTGCCCAGCGACGCCACCTCGGCCTTCGTCGACCCGGCGCTCGTCGAGCGGTTCACCCTGGTCCACGTCAGCTACCGCGGTACGGGCTCGAGCGAGGGCCTCTTCGATCTCACCGGGCCCCGCACGCAGGCCGACGTCGACGAGGTCATCAGCTGGGCCGCAGCCCAGCCGTGGAGCGACGGGCGGGTCGTACTCACCGGCCAGTCGGGCACCGGCTTCGCCGCCCACCACGGGCT
>DASYLG010000031.1:0-2750 GCA_036009685.1 Iamia sp.
GGCCGGACGACGGTCCCGTCTCGGGCAGCCGGGGCAGCGCCACCCGCACGGCGGCATTGACCGCGGTCCGCACGCGGGGCCGGGCGAGGACGGCGGGCGGCACCACCCAGCGGTCGTTGATCGTCCCGTCCGGCACCCGGCGGAGGTAGTCGGCCAGGAAGGCGGGGAGGTCGAACCCGGGCGGGGCCCCGATGTCGCTCCACACCACGCTGGGCTCGTAGCGGTCGACCAGCTCGTGCAGGTGGGCGTCGACGTAGGCGGCGTAGGCGGGGTCGCGGGGGATGCAGGCGAGGGCATCGGCCGGCTCGACGATGGCGAGGTCCTCCCACGTCCAGTCGAGCCCGACCGAGTAGTAGGTGCCGAAGCGCATCCCCCGGCGGCGCACCGCGGCGGCCAGCTCGCCCACCAGGTCCCGCGGCGCGTGCCATCCCGGCCGGTGGGGGTTGGGGACGTCGCTGGGCCACAGCAGGTACCCGTCGTGGTGCTTGGTGACGAGGACGACGTAGCCGGCGCCCGAGCGGGCGAAGAGATCGGCCCACCGATCCGGGTCCCAGTCGTCCAGCGCCGCCTCGAACGGCTTCCGGAAGTCCTCGTAGAGCGCGTCGCCGTAGGTCGCCTGGTGGTGCTCCGCCGTCGGGCTGCCGGGGACCCGCAGGGCGTTGGCGTACCACTCGGCGTAGGGCAGGCGGGCGCCCAGCTCGCCGGGGGTCTGGCGCAGGACGTCCAGCATCGTCTGGCCCGGGGGCAACGTCGGCGCCCACGCCGGCACGGCGAAGATCCCCCAGTGGATGAAGATGCCGAGCTTGGCGTCCTCGAACCACGGCGGCGCCCGATGGCCCGGGATCCGCCCGTCGCCCCGTCGTCGTCTCGCCATCACTCGCCCCCTGGCCACGGATCGGTCGGCCCGATGCTGCCCCAGATCACCGGCCGGCGCGCGGCATGCGGCCCGAGCGGACGTCGACGGCCGCGCCGCCGATCCGCCCGCTCGGGCCGGAGGACTCAGCCCCCGTAGGCCTCGATCAGCTGGTTGGCCTGCTCGACCGCGGCGGAGTAGTCCTCGGCGGGGATGAAGTTCGTCGACCAGTACCCGACGACGACCTGGCCGGCCTCGTCCCGCACGGGAGCGGCCTCGATCACGTGGAGGGCCTCGAGGACGGCGATGTCCGCGTCGGTCGTCGGGTCATGATCGCGGAAGATCTCGTGGCCCCGTTCGACGACCCGGTCCTGCGAGGCGCTGAGCTCGACGCGCTGGAGGTACCCGAACACCTGCTCGCCGTCGCCGACCGGCACGATCTCGTCCTCTCCCACCGGGACATCGGGTGGGGGCGGCCCGGGCTCGGCGCCTTCGGTGGCCACCGAGGTGGCGGGCTCGTTCGTGGCTCGCGCCAGGGCCAGGCCGCCGAGGGCCAGGGCGGCGACCGTGACGCCGGCCGCCACTCCCCGGGCGGCGCGCCGTCGCCGCGCCGCCAGGCGCCGGTGCACCCCGTCGACGGGGGGCGGGGCGGGGACGCCGTCGAGCACGGCCGTCCCGAGGGTGTCGATGTCGTCATGCATGGTCGAGCTCCATCTCCGGTGTGGTGATCTTCTTGTGCAGGGATCGGTGGGCGTCGCGCAGGGTGGACGACACGGTGCTGCGCCCCACGCCCATCGCCTCGGCGATCTCGGCCTCGGTCAGGCGGGCCACGTGGCGCAGGACGACGGCGGTCCGCTGACGCTCGGGCAGGGTGCTCACGACGAGCCAGACCTCACCGGCCGGTGGATCGACGTGGGTCACCACCGGCGCCAGGCGCGCCAGCACCCGGAGCTGGAGCGTCGCCCGCCGGGCTCGCCGGCGGACCAGGTTCAGACCGACCCGGTGGAGCCAGCCCACCGGCGACTCCATCGCCCGGACCCGCGGCCACCTCTCGAGCGCCCGCACGAACGCCTCGGCGGCGATGTCCTCGGCGACCGCGTCGTCGTGGCACAGCACGCGCATCGCCGCGACCAGCGGCCGATGGTTGGCCTCGTACCAGGGTGCGAAGTCGGGCGTGTCGTCGTGCATCTCACCCCCTCAAGTCACGAGAACCCGAGAATGCCGGGTCTCAGCGCGAGATGTAGGTGGAGCCGGTGTAGGCGTACACCGTGGTGCCGGTGATCAGGTAGTACGGCTGGGCCACGTGACGGGACACGACGCGGTAGTAGTGGTCCCCGCACCAGTCGTCGTCCGCCGAGAGCGCCGTCCGGGCCGAGCTGGAGAAGACGGTCGGCGACGAGCCGCAGAAGGTCCAGGCGCCGTCGTAGTACTGCAGCTCGGCGGAGGCGTTGATGTCCTCCCAGAACGGGCTGAGCGCCGGCTCCTCGTTGGCGCAGTACGCATCCTTCCGCACCTCGGTCTGGGCGCCGAACGGCACCCTGCGGTTGTCGGTCAGGTCCGCCTGCTCGCCCACCACGCCGTTGCCGTTGGCGCACCGGTAGATCCCGTAGCCGTCCTGGAAGATGAAGACGTTCGCCCGCGGGCTCGAGATGCAGCCGGTGAGCACGAAGGCGCAGACGGCGATGGCGACCAACGCCACCGCCGGTCGCCGCCGGCCTGTCCACCGCTTCCGCCCGACGACCGACCGCACGGTCCCGAAATTCCGCCTCATGACCACTTCCCTCCAGTGGATGTGGCGGCGACCCTAGCCCGACCGGGGACTCGGCGCGCCCGGACCGGATGTCAGGCCGGGCGGGGGCGCTCCTGGCCGGCGGCGAGGGCCCTCCAGAGGGCGAGG
>DASYLG010000032.1:0-16697 GCA_036009685.1 Iamia sp.
GGAGGAGGTGGGGCTCGCCGGGCGCCCAGTCGAGACGGCGATAGAGGGCGCCGCCACCGACCGGCCGGATGGTGGCGTCGAGCGTGGTCAGGGCCTCGTCGGCCCGAGGATCGCTGCCGTGACGGGGCACCGACGGGGCCAGCCCGGCTCGGCGGGCCGCGATCGCCATCCGGCGGGACCGGCGCACGCGGGCAGGCAGCCCGCGCAGCGGACGGTCGTCGTGGGCCGGCATGACGTCATGCTGGCATGCCGATCGGCGGTCCCCCGCAGCCCGGCGGCCGGCGGCGGCGATCGGACGGGTCGGTCAGATGCGGCGGGCGATGGCGACCACGGCTCCGCCCAGCAGGACGGCGGTGCCGACCACGATCAGGATGGGGCCCGCACCCCGTCCCCCACCGCCGGGGGCGGCCTCGTCGGAGGTGGCCTCGGGGTCGGCCGCGGTCTCTTCGTCGGCGGCCGGAGCGTCGGTGTCGTCGGCCGTCTCGGGGCGATCGATGGTGACGGGGTCGCCGACGTCGGCGTCGTCGTCATCGGCTCCGCCGGCGCCGTCCGACCCGGACACGGGGTCATCCCCCGCGCTCCCCCCGTCGTCCGCGGCGCCGGCGGGTGCCGTGCCCTCGTTCCCCCCGTGACCGGTCCCCCCACCGGTCTGGACCACGTCGTCCGCGCCCGCGCCCGGCGGGTAGGCCGGGCCCGGCTCGGCCGCCCCTGCCGGCCCGGCGAGCACCAGGCCCACGATCAGGCCGGCCAGGACGAGCAGCGGGCCGGTGGCCCAGGTGCGGCGGGTGGTCACGGCGATGACCGTACATCACCGAGAGTGACCGTGTCCAGAGTTCCGCCACGGAGAGTGCCCGATCCTCGGGCGCCGTCAGGCCGGGGCGGGTGTCGAGACCCCGATCCCGCCGAGGGTCTCGGCCCCGAAGCGGGCCTTCTCCCGAGCCAGGTCGAGGGGCTGGGGCCGGATGTCGATCTCGCCCACCTCCGCCAGCCGATCGGCGGGCACCAGCCACGACACCTCGAACTCGAGGCCATCGGGGTCCTGGGCGTAGAGGGCCTTGGTGGTCCCGTGGTCCGAGGCGCCGACGAGGGCGCCCTCGGCACGGAGGAGCCCCTCGATCCGCTCCAGCTCGGACAGGGTGTCGACCTCCCAGGCCAGGTGGTAGAGGCCGACGGTCGAGCGTCCGGCGCCCGAGGGCCCGGCCCCGGCGCCGACCTGGAACAGGCCCAGGTCGTGGTCGTTGGTCGAGCCGGGGGCCTGGAGGAACAGGGCCTGGCCGGGGATCTCGACCACCGTGCGGAACCCCAGCACGTCGCGGTAGAGGTGGGCCGTGCGCTCCACGTCGCGGACGTAGAGGACGGCGTGGTTCAGGCGCTGGATGGGCATCGTGGCTCCCTTCGGCCGGCGCCTCGCCGGCGACACCGCCCATACTACTTGTACGCGCAACCATCCGCACGCGCCGCCGTGGACCCGACCCCGGCCCGACGAGAGCAGCGTCGGACCGGGGTCGAGCGGGGGGTCACCGGACGGTGCCGGTGCGCCGCAGGGCGAGACCGGCCACCAGCAGCAGGAGACCGGCGGCCAGCAGCGAGGCCAGGCTCTGGCCGGTGCGGGCCAGCTCGGCCAGCTCGGCCAGGTCGATCGGGCCGGTCCAGGCCAGCTCGTCCGTCCCGGGCCCGCCCTCGTCCTGGGTGAGGTCGAAGCCCTCGACCACGGGGTCGATCTCGCCGCCGCCGAGCTGGTCACCCGGGACCGGGTCCGTCGGCTCGGTCGGGACCACCGGGTCCGTCGGCTCGACGGGGTCGGTGGGGTCCGTCGGGTCCGTCGGATCGGTGGGATCCGTCGGGTCGGTGGGATCCGACGCCCGGGGCGAGCAGGTGGTGCTCACGTCGCCGAGGAGGCCGGCGCCGACGCCGCACACGTCGATGGGGGTCTCGGCGTCGATGGTGGAGTCGGAACCGCCACCGCCGGTCTCGGTCGTGGCGCCACAGTCGGTCCCGGCGGTGCCGTCGACCACGACGTTCACGCCACACACCGAGATGGGGGCATCGGCGTCGGCCCCCCCGACCTCGTCGGTCGAGCCACCGGCGGGGCTGTCGCCGGTCCCGGTCGTGGTCCCACAGTCGGTCGAGGCGCCGGAGAACACGGCGGCGCCGACACCGCACACCCCGATGGGTGCGTCCACGTCGGCCTCGCCGACCGTGTCGGTCGAGCCACCGGCGGGGCTGTCGCCGGTCTCGGTCGTGCTCCCGCACTCGCTCGCCGCCCCGGCGAACACCGTGATCGACACGCCGCACACGTCCACGGGCGCATCGACGTCGGCGCCACCGAGGGTGCCGTCGGCGGTCGTCCCCGAGGACCCGTCACCGGTCTCGGTGGTGGAGCCGCAGTCGGCATCGGTGCTGCCGTCGACGGCGACGGTCACGCCACAGACGTCGATGGGCGCATCGGCCTCGGCACCACCCAGGACGCCGTCGGGCGCCGAGCCCGAACCGGTCGTGGTGGAGCCGCTGCAGTCGGTCTCGCCCAGGGCGTCGACGGCGACGGTGACGCCGCACACCGAGGCGGGGGTGTCGACATCGGCGCCGCCGAGGCCGTCATCGGTGACCGGGCCCGAGAGACCGGTCGCGGTGGTGGTGCCACAGCTCGTGCTGCCGTCGGAGGTGACGGAGACGGTCACGCCGCAGACGTCCACCGGGGCGTCGGCGTCGACGGTCCCAAGACCGCCGGCGCTCGACGGGGTGGCGCCGGTCGTGGTGGACCCGCCGCAGTCGGTCGAGCCGGACGACTCCAGCGCCACGGTCACGCCGCACACGGTGACGGGGGCATCGGCGTCGACGTCGGCCTCGCCGCCGGACCCGGACGAACCGGTCGTCGTCGAGCCACCGCAGTCGGTCGAGCCCGAGACCTCGACGGCCACGGTCACGCCACAGACCTGGACGGGGGCCTCGCCGTCGACGTCGAGGGGCGCGGCGCCCTCCGACCCGACGGTGGCGCCGGTGCCGGTGTCGGCGGTGCAGTCACCACCGCCCTCGGCGGCCACGGCGACCTCGACGCCGCAGACCGACACCGGGGCGTCGACCTCCGCAGCCGCGGCGGCGGTGTCGACGGGAACGTCGACGGGGACGTCATCGGCGGCTCCCGCCGCCTTGGTGCTCAGGAACCACAGTCCCAGAGCGAGGAGGGCGACGCGCAGGGCGACGCGGATCACGGACTTCATCGGGCTTCTCCAGAGGGTGTGGGCGCCGGGTGGCGCCAGGGCGTGGACAGGTGCACCCCGTGGTGGGGGTGCCGGGGCACGCCGCGGTCAGTCCGGAGAGACCGAGGGCTCGTCGAGGAGGGTGGAGGCGATGGTCGTCCGGTGGACGACGACCACACCGCGGGCGGCCACGGCGGGCCGCTCGGACGAGGGGTGGAGGATGGCGACGGAGCCGGGGCCGGACCCCGCGCCCGACTCCTGCGCCGGAGCGCCGGCCGGCAGGAGCGGGGTGGACACGGGGGTCGAGGCCGGATCCGACGACGGGAGCGGCGCCTGGGTCCGGGCCTCGCTCGGGGCCTCGGTCGTCGCCGTCGCCGTGGCGGAGGCGGTGCCGGCGGCGGAAGCGACGGCAGCCGGACGGGCGGGGCGGGCCCGCTCGCCGTCGGCGGGTTCGGCGACCGACGGGTCGGAGGACCCGACGCCGAGCCTGCGGTCGTGGGCGGCGGCGAGGCCCAGGGGCTCGACCGCCCGGACGCCAGCGTCGGTGACGGGACCGATCACCGGCTCGACGACGGGCGCCAACGCCTCGCCGATGGGCTCGGCGACCGACCGCACCGGGCCCGTCATGACGTCGACGGTGGCGAGCACCGGGCCCACGGCCGCGACGACGGGAACCACCACAGGGCCGGTGAGCGGAGCCGCCAGAGCCGCCCCCTGGGCGACGGCCGGGCCCGAGGCGTCGCCCGCTCCCGCGGCGGCCCCGACGGCCGGGGCCGAGGTGACCGGAGCCGCGGTCTCGGAGGCGGCCTCGACCGTCGGCGAAGCAACGGCGACGGCGGCCGTGCTCGCAGGGGCGACGGCCGCGACGACGGGGGCGACGGTTCGGGGGACGGCCGCGGCGACGGGGGCGGCCGCCGGGGGCGCGTGCGGCGGGGCGACGGCCACGGGCGGCTCGGCGGCGGCCCGCGGGGCGACGGCCACCGGGCCCCTGGCCACGGGGGGCCCGGTGCCCTCGAGACCGGCGGCGGGCTCGGCGGCGCCGGCGGCGACCGCCTGGGCCAGAGCGAGGGCGAGCCCGAGACCCAGGGCGACGATCACGGCCCGCGCGACGCGACGGAGGGGTCCGGTCCCGTCGTCGCGGCTCGTGTCGCCTGATCGCATGTCTCTCCCGGTCACACGGACGGCGGGTGCCATCCCGAGACTCACGATGCCCCTCTCAGTGGTGAGGCAACCACATTGCGTGGGATATCACCCGTCCGGTACCGGCCTGACGCCCGCCGAGACGAGGTCGGCCAGCGTCGCCGCCAGCCGCTCGTGCGAGGTGCGCAGACCCCCGGATGCGGCCCGCCGATCGACCGCCGGCCACAGCAGGGCGAGCAGCTCGGCGAGCGCCTCGACGTCGACGTCGGCCCGCAGCGACCCGGCGGCGCCCGCCGCCCACAGCACCTCGGCGAGGGCGACCCCGACCACCCGCTCGACGCCGGCCTCGGCGGCGGCGCCCAGACCGGGCGGCACCCCCAGCGGCGGGGCGCAGACCAGCGCCCGGATCGCCCACGCCAGGGGGTCCTCGCCGGCGGGCGCCCGGGCCGCGACGGCGGCGATCCCGGCCCCCAGCCGTTGCTCGGCCAGCACCCCGACCAGGGCCTCCAGGCTGGCGAAGTGGTGATAGAGCGCGCCCGTCGAGATCCCGGCCTCGGCCACCACCGCCCGGGTGGTCAGCCCGGCGGGCCCGTCGCGCCGGAGGCAGGCCTCGGCGGCCTCGACGATGCGCTGGCGGCGGGCCGCCAGCTCGGCGTCGCTGATCTTGGGCACGCCCGCTGCGGTACCCACCACCAGGGGCGATGCAAACCGAACGGCGCTCGGTTGAGGTGCCCGACGAGAGCGCGAGCGGGCCGGGGTGCGGCGCGGTAGAACCTGTTCTCTTTCCGGTCCGCGCCCAGGAGGCCCCCATGAGACACGACCCCGCCGAGGTCCAGGCCGCCGTGGACGCCTACGTGTCCACCCGCGAGCGCATCGAGGCGGGCCGCGGCACGTGGTCGGACCTCGCCGCCCACTTCACCGACGACGCCGTGTTCATCGACCCGGCGTGGGGCCGGGTCGAGGGCCTCGACGAGATGCGTCGCACCGTCTTCGGCGACGCCATGGCCGGGCTCGAGGACTGGCGCTTCCCCATCGACCTGGTGCTGGTCCACGGCGACACCGTGGTGGTGAAGTGGCGCCAGATCATCCCCGGGCCCGACGGGAGCGAGCACGTGCAGTCGGGCGTGTCGACGCTGGTCTACGGGGGCGGCGGGCGGTTCCGCTACGAGGAGGACCTCCTCAACATGGCCCACGTCATGGAGGGCATCGTCGCCAGCGGCTGGCGCCCGCCGGCCGGGGCCACCGCCCACATCCCCCCGAAGCAGCCGAACCGGGACTTCTCGATCCCCACCGTCTGACCGTGGCCTGACGCCGACGGGTCAGGCCACCGACTCCTCGGGCTCGTCGAGCTGGGTCCGGTAGAGCTCGGCGTAGCGCCCGCCGTGGGCCAGCAGCTGCAGGTGCGTGCCCTGCTCGACGATGCGCCCGTCCTCCACCACGGCGATGGCGTCGGCGTCGCGGATCGTCGACAGGCGGTGGGCCACCACGATGGCGGTCCGTCCCTCGAGGGCGTGGGCCAGGGCGTCCTGGACGGCCACCTCGGAGGTGGAGTCGAGGCTGGCGGTGGCCTCGTCGAGGATCACGACCCGGGACCGGGCCAGCAGGATCCGGGCGATGGTGAGCCGCTGGCGCTCGCCGCCGGAGAAGCGGTAGCCCCGCTCGCCCACCACCGTGTCGAGGCCGTCGGGCAGATCCCGCACCAGCGGCCCCAGCCGGGCCTGCTCGAGAGCCACCCAGATCTCGTCGTCGGTGGCCTCGGGCCGGGCCAGCAGCATGTTCTCGCGCACCGTGTCGTGGAACATGTGGCCGTCCTGGGTGACCATGCCGACCGCCTGGCGCACCGAGGCGGCGGTGAGGTCGCGGACGTCGATCCCGCCGATGCGCACCGCACCGGCGTCGACGTCGTAGAGCCGGGGGACGAGCGACGCAATGGTCGACTTGCCGCTCCCCGAGGTGCCCACGAGGGCCAGGACCTGGCCGGGGTCGACCCGCAGGGTGACGCCGTGGAGGACCTCCTCGCCGGCGCGGGTGTCGAGCACGGCGACCTCCTCCAACGAGGCCAGCGACACCTTGTCGGCCGACGGGTAGGCGAAGCGCACGGCGTCGATCTCGACCGCCACCGGCCCGTCGGGCAAGACGACGGCGCCGGGTTTCTCGGTGATCAGCGGCTCGAGGTCGAGGACCTCGAAGACCCGCTCGAAGCTCACCAGCGCGCTCATGGCGTCGACCCGGGCGCTGGCCAGGGCGGTGAGCGGGGCGTAGAGCCGGGTGAGCAGCAGGGCGAGGGTGACGACGGTGCCGGGCTCGAGCCGACCCCGCAGGGCCAGCCACCCGCCCAGGCCGTAGACCAGCGCCAGGGCCAGGGCCGACACCAGGGCCAGGGCGGTGAGGAAGGCGTACTGGCCCAGCGCCGTCTTGACGCCGATCTCGGCCACCCGCTCGGCCCGGGCCTCGAAGGCGGCGGACTCCCGCTCGGGCCGGCCGAACAGCTTGACCAGGGTGGCGCCCGGCGCCGAGAAGCGCTCGGTCATCTGCGTGGTCATGGCCGAGTTGTGGTTGGCCGCCTCGCGGTCGAGGTGGGCCAGCCGGGCGCCCATGCGCCGGGCCGGGACGAGGAACACGGGCAGCAGCAGGAGGGCGAGCAGGGTGATGCCCCACGACAGCCGGAGCATCACGGCGACGGTGAGCACCAGGGCGATGGCGTTGCTGACCAGCCCGGACAGGATCGAGGTGAAGGCCCGCTGGGCGCCGATGACGTCGTTGTCGAGCCGGCCGACCAGGGCACCGGTGCGGCTCCGCATGAAGAAGGCCACCGGCATCCGCTGGACGTGGGAGTAGACGGCGCGGCGCAGGTCGAGGATCAGGCCCTCGCCGATGCGGGCCGAGTACCACCGCTCTCCCAGCCCGACGACGGCCTCGGCCACCGCCACCAGGGCGATGATCACGGCCAGGAGGATGACCCGGCCTTCGTTGCCGTGCGGGGCCACGATCTCGTCGACCACCCAGCCGGCCAGGACCGGCGTGGCCACGGTGAGGAAGGCGACGATCGAGCTCAGCACCAGGAAGGCGACCAGGCCGCGCTTGTGAGGGCGGGCGAAGACGGCGACCCGGCGCAGCGTCGCGCGGTCGATCCGGCGGCGGCCCGGCTCGTCGCGCATGGCGCTGCGCATCGCCTCCCAGTGCCCGAAGTCCATCTGCATGGGGCGCATGCTGGACCCTCGACCTCACTTCAGGTCAAGCCCGTCGGGTGTGACGTCAGTCGGGGTCGAGGACGAAGCGGGGCCCGGGGCCGGCGGCCGCCGCCATGTCGCCCGGGTTCATCAGCTTGCAGACGCCGAGGGACAGGCAGCCACAGCCGATGCAGACGTCGAGCCGGTCGCGCAGCCGCTCGAGCACACCGATCTGGGCGTCGAGCCGGGGCCGCCACGCCGCCGACAGCCGCTCCCAGTCCTTGGTGGTCGGCGTCCGGTTCTCGGGCAGCGAGTCGAGCGCCTCCCGGATCTCCTCCAGCTTGAGCCCGACCTGCTGGGCCACCCGGATGAACGACACCCGGCGGATGACCTCGCGGTGGTAGCGCCGCTGGTTCCCGTCGGTGCGCTGGGAGTGGATGAGCCCCTCGGCCTCGTAGAAGCGCAGGGCCGAGGGCGCCACGCCGGTGCGATCGCTGACGGCGCCGATCGAGAGATCGTGATCCACGTCGCCGAGCCTAGGGGACCGAGACGTACCTTGACCTCAGGTGAGGTTGATGTCGCAGCCTGCGGCCATGGCATCTCCCGCACCCACCCCTCTCGCCGTGATGGTCGTCGTCGGCAGCACCCGCGAGGGCCGCATCGGCCCGGTCCCCGCCCGCTGGATCGCCCAGCAGGCGGCCGCCCGCCCCGACCTGCAGGTCACCGTCGTCGACCTGCTCGATGCCGACCTGCCGGCGGTGATGCCGGCCGGGGCCCATCCCGCGGTGGCCCGCTGGACCGAGCAGGTGGGCGCGGCCGACGCCTTCATCGTGGTGACGCCGGAGTACAACCACAGCTACCCGGCCTCGCTCAAGCAGGCCATCGACCTGGTGCACGTCCAGTGGCGGGCCAAGCCGGTGGCGATGGTGTCGTACGGCGGGATGTCGGGTGGGCTGCGAGCCGTCGAGCACCTCCGCCCGGTCTTCGCCGAGGTCCACGCCACGACCGTGCGCGACACCGTCTCGTTCCACGGGGCCGGCGCCTGCTTCGGCGAGGACGGCCAGCCCCGCGACGCCGCCGGCACCGACGCCGCCGCCAAGGTCCTGCTCGACCAGCTCACGTGGTGGGGCCTGGCCCTCCGCGCCGCCCGGGCGGCGCGGCCCTACGGCTGAGGCCAGGATGACCGGGTGACCGCCCGGCCCCGACCGGCAGCCGAGCTCGACGTCACCGAGGACCTGGTGCGCCGGCTGCTCGCCGCCCAGCACCCCGACCTGGCCGACCGGCCTCTCCTCCTGGCCGACTCGGGCTGGGACAACGTCATCTTCCGCCTGGGCGCCGAGCTGGCGGTGAGGCTGCCCCGCCGGGCGGCGGCCGTCCCGCTGGTCGCCCACGAGCAGCGCTGGCTGCCGACGCTGGCCCCGCGGCTGCCACTGCCGATCCCGGCCCCGGTGCGCATCGGGGCTCCGGGCGAGGGCTACCCGTGGCCGTGGAGCGTCCTGCCCTGGTTCCCGGGGACGACCGCCCTGGCCACACCGCCGGCCGATCTCGGTGCCACCGCCGACGTGCTCGGGCGCTTCCTGGCCGCCCTGCACCAACCGGCGCCGGCGGATGCCCCGGTGAACCCGTTCCGGGGCCGGCCGGTGGCGACCTGCACCGAGCGGATCCACGAGCGGCTGGATCAGCTCGGGCCGGCGGTCGACCGTCGCGCCCTGCTCACCGTCCTGGCGTCGGCGGTCGCCGCGCCGGTGGACCCCGGTCCGGCGGTCTGGCTCCACGGCGACGTCCACCCGGGCAACCTGGTGGTGGACGACGGTGCCGTCAGTGCCGTCATCGACTTCGGCGACCTCACCGCCGGCGACCCGGCGTCGGACCTGGCCGTGGCGTGGATGCTGTTCCCGCCCGAGGTGCGTCCCCGCTTCGTCGCCGCCACCAGCCACGACGACCCGGCGGTGTGGCGCCGGGCCCGGGGCTGGGCCGTCAACCTGGGGCTGGCGATCCTGGCCCACTCGGCCGAGCACCCCGACTTCCGCACCCTCGGCCTGACCACCCTCGCCCAGGCCATCGACGGCTGACCGTGCGGGGGTCGCGCTCAGCGGCGACGGCGGCCGGGACGGGGGCGCTTCTCGGGGAGGGGCCCACCGAGCTCGTCGAGGGCGGCGGTGGCCGTGGTCTTGCGCTCCTCGGCCGCGGCCACGGCGGTCTCGGCCTCGGCGACCGAGCTCCGCGCCTCGGCGACCCGGGCCTCCAGGTCGGCCAGCTGCTCCTCCAGCTCGGCGACCGCCGTGACCGCACGCTCGTGGGCGGAGGTCGCCTCGGCCACCTCGGCCTCGGTCTCCTCCACCGCGGCCTGGGCCACCCGGCGGGCCTCCTCCTGGGCGACCCGCTCCGCCTCGGCGGCCTCGTCCTCCTCGGTCGTCGCCGTGTCCTTGGCCGCCGCCTTCTGCTTGGCGGCCGCCTTCTTGGCCGCCGCCTTCTTCTCCCGGCGGGGGGCCAGCTCGTCGGGTGGAGCATCGTCGTCGTCCTCGTCCCCCGGAAGGGTCAGGAGCCGGCCCTCGAGCCAGGCCCGGCGGGCGTCGGGGTCGGCCAGGACCTCGCGCAGGGCGAGCCCGACCTCGAGCCGATCGACGTTCCCCTCCACCTCGTCGGCCAGCTCGGCCACCTGCCCGACCACGTCCCGGAACCCCTTCAACAGGGGCCGGACCCCGGCCCCGCTGGCCTGCGCCGCCTCCAGCTCCTCGGCCACGTCGGCCGCCGTGGCGGCGACGTCGGCGTGGCGCCGGGCCAGCTCGCCCACGATCCACACCAGCCGGACCGGCTTGCGCAGCTTGGCCAGAGCCGCGGCCTCGTCCTTGCGACCCTCGGCCTTCAGCTCCTTGGCCCGCGCCGTCCGGGCGGCGACGAACTCCTCGGGCGGGACGGCCAGCAGGGCGGCGACCTCGTCGGGCGCGATCTCGTCGTCGGCAGCCATGGGACCAGCCTGGCCGCGATGATGGGCCCATGCCCGCCTCCCCCGACCCCGCCACCATCCGGACCTGGGTCGCCGAGGCGCGGGTCGACCTGGCCGACCGGCTGGCGGCGCTGCCCGCCGAGGCCTGGGACGCCGACAGCCTCTGCTCCGGGTGGAGGGTCCGCGACGTCGTCGGTCACCTGGTCTTCCTGGCCGAGGGCACCCGCCCGTCGGTGTTCCGGGAGGCCTTCAAGCAGGCGCCGAGGACGCCCGACCGCGCCGTGGCCCGCATCGCCCGCCGGGAGGGGGCGGCCGAGCCGGGCGACCTGGTGCGGCGGCTGCGGGAGGCGGGCGGCCGTGGGTTCACCCCGCCCGGCTTCGGCCCGACCGTGGCCCTGGGGGAGGTCCTCGTGCACGGCTCCGACGTCCTGCGCCCCACCGGTGGCGCGCCCCGCCCGGCCGACGAGCGCACCCTCCTCGTGGCCGAGTCGTACCGCCGGCTCGGGTTCGCCTTCGGGTCCCGGAGGGCGGCCAAGGTCCGCTTCACCGCCGACGACGGCGGCTGGTCGGTCGGTCCCCCCGACGGCCCCGCCGCCCACGGTCCGGGCGAGGCCGTCCTTCTCGCCCTCGCCGGCCGCCCCGAGGGCGTCGCCGACCTCGCCGGCCCCGGCCTCGAGCGTCTCGCCCACTGAGGCAGAGCAATGGACTCTTAATCCACACCCCACCTCACATCTCGATGTCTGGGAGCGTTGACCTGCTGTGAGCCTCCCACCGTTCGACCAGGTCGTCGCCGTGCACGGCGCCGTCGTGCTGCGGGTGTGCCGGGCCGTGCTGGGCCCCCACGATGCCGACGACGCCTGGAGCGAGACGTTCCTCTCCGCCCTCCGGGCCTACCCCGGCCTCCGGCCCGACAGCGACGTCCGGGCCTGGCTGGTGACGATCGCCCACCGCAAGGCCATCGACGTGACCCGGGGCGCCGCCCGCCGGGCCCGCCCCGACGACTCCCTCCCCGATCCGACCGCCCCCCACCAACCGACCGCCGTCGAGGCCGACACCGACCTCTGGTCCGCCCTCGCCGCCCTGCCGCCGAAGCAGCGCCAGGCCGTCGCCTACCACCACGTCGCCGGCCTCCCGTACGCCGAGGTCGCCGTGCTCATCGACAGCACGCCGGCCGCGGCCCGGCGCAGCGCCTCCGACGGCATCGCCCGCCTCCGCACCGCCTACCCGAAGGAGAAGGTCTCATGACGACCGCCCTCGACGCCCTCCTCGCCCCCGACGCCCCCGCCGACCTGGCCCGCCTGACCGACCGGCTGGCGACCCAGGCCACCGACGCCGACCTGCTCGACGTGGCCCACCGCACCATCGACAGCCCCTACGGCCCGCTGCTGGCCGCAGCCACGCCCGCCGGCCTGGTGCGGCTGGCCTTCGCCCTCGAGGACCACGGCGTCGTGCTCGACCGGCTCGCCGCCCAGATCAGCCCCCGCGTCCTCGCCTCGTCCCGCAGCCTCGACCCCGTGGCCCGCCAGCTCGAGGAGTACTTCGCCGGTCGCCGCCAGGCCTTCGACCTCAGCCTCGACCTCCGGCTGGCCCGTGGCTTCCGGCGTCAGGTGCTCGACCACCTCCGGGAGGTGCCCTACGGCCACACCGCCACCTACACCGCCATCGCCGCCGCCTCCGGCAGTCCCCGGGCGGTGCGGGCGGTGGGCACGGCGTGCGCCACCAACCCCATCCCGATCGTGGTGCCGTGCCACCGCATCGTCCGCACGGACGGCACCATCGGTCAGTACCTGGGCGGGACCGCCACCAAGAGGGCCCTGCTGGCCATGGAGGAGGCGGCATGACCACGCTCGCCCCCGCCCGCGCCGTCGCCGACGCGGTGGATGCCGTCGACTGGGACGGGGCCCGGTCCGAGCTCGACGAGCTCGGCGGCGCCGCCCTCGGTCCCCTGCTCGACGCCGAGACGTGCGCCGCCCTGGCCGCCCTCGACGACGAGCCCGAGCACTTCCGCTCGACCGTCGACATGGCCCGCCACCGCTTCGGCCGGGGCCACTACCGCTACTTCGCCCACCCGCTGCCCGACGTGGTCACCGAGCTGCGCGCCGCCCTGTGGCCGCACCTCCTGCCCATCGCCCGCGAGTGGGCCGAGCGGCTGGGCCGGCCCGCCCCCTGGCCCGACGACTTCGGCGACTGGATCCACGCCTGCCAGGCCGCCGGCCAGACCCGCCCCACGCCCCTCCTCCTCACCTACGGCGAGGGCGACTGGAACGCCCTCCATCGCGACCTCTACGGCGACCTCGTGTTCCCGCTCCAGGTCGTGATCGGCCTCGACCGTCCCGGGATCGATCACGAGGGCGGCGAGCTGGTGCTGGTCGAGCAGCGTCCCCGGGCCCAGTCCCGGGCCACCACCTTCTCCCTCCCGCAGGGCCACGGCGTGGTGATGACCACCGAGCACCGCCCGCTCCGCACGGCGCGGGGCTGGTCGCGGGCACCGGTCCGCCACGGCGTCAGCGTCGTCCGCTCGGGTCGCCGCCGCACCCTCGGCATCCTCCTCCACGACGCCAGCTGAGGACCACGAGGTGCCTGGCACCTCGTGGTCCTCTACCTCCGGCGGGTGCGGAGGGGGAGGGCGCAGAGGCTGGTGAGCAGGCCGCTCACCACGAGCACGAGCCAGACCCGGTCGAAGTGGTCGAGTGCGTCGGTGACGCCGAGCGGGGCGCCGATCAGGGCGATGGTGAGGGCCACGCCGATGGTGCCGCCGAGCTGGCGGACGGCCTGGTTCACGGCCCCACCCACGCCGAGCCGGTTGGGCGGGAGCGCCTGGGCCGTGGCGCTGGCCATCTGCGGGAAGCACAGGGCGACGGCCAGGCCGGTGAGCAGCATGGTCGGGAGGTAGTCGACGACGTAGTCGGGCTCGGGTCCCAGGACGAGGGCCCGGATCACCCCGGCGGCGGCGAAGGAGATCCCACCCGCCACCAGCAGGGGCCGCTGCCCGATCCGGCCCGCCAACCGCCCCATCTGCGGGGCGAGCACGGCGACGAGCAGCGGGCCGGGGCTGATGCCCAGGCCGGCCCGGAGGACCGACCACCCCCACACCTGGGTCAGGAACAGGAACGACCCGAAGAACATGGCGGTGAAGCCGATGCCGAAGGCGAAGGTCGTGGCGTTCACCCAGGCGAAGTTGCGGATGCGCAGCAGCGAGAGGTCGAGCGCCGGCGCCCTGGTCCGGGACTGGTGAGCCACGAACAGGCCGAGCACCACCAGGCCGAGGGCGGCGGTGCCGAACGTGCGGGCGTCGACCCAGCCCCACTCGGCACCCTGCACCACGGCCAGCGACACCAGGGCGGCGGCGGCCGCGATCAGCACGGCGCCGAGCAGCGCCGGGACCCGGGTCTCGGGATCGGCCGACTCGCGGAGGTGGCGGCGTCCGGCCACCAGGGTGAGGATCCCCGCCGGCAGGTTGATGACGAACACCCAGCGCCAGCTGGCGGCCTCGACGAGGAGGGCCCCGAGAGTGGGCCCGACGGCGCCCGCGGCCGCCCCCATGGCCCCCCAGATGGCCAGCGCCACCGGCACCCGCTCGGGCGGGACGGCCCGGAGCACCAGGGCCATCGACGACGGGACGAGAAGGGCCGCGCCCACGGCCTGGACGACGCGGAAGGCCACCAGCACCGGCACCGTCGGGGCGAGGGCACAGGCCAGCGAGGCCACCGTGAACAGGAGCGAGCCGAGGAGGAACAGCCGCTTGTGGCCGACCCGGTCGGCCAGCTTGCCGGCCGGGATCAGCAGGGCGGCGAAGGCGATCGTGTAGGCGTTCAGCACCCACGACAGCGACGAGGGAGCGGCCTCGGGGAACGAGGCCGTGATGTCGGGGAAGGCGACGAACAGCACCGTCGTGTCGAGAAAGGTGACCAGGACGGCCAGCCCGGCCAGACCCAGCGTGCGACGGGCGTGGCGGGCCTCGAGGGCCGCGGCGGCCGCGTCGGCGGCGGCCGGCAGGGGCACGTCCAAAGTTGGTTGCATCACGCAACTCAATCACATATGGTTGCGTCATGCAACTGAACACCCTCACCCCGCCCGCACCGGCCGCCGGCCGGGTCGTGCCCCACGGGTGGCAGCCGGTCGTGTCCGCCGGCGACCTCTTCGCCACCCGCGGGCCCGTCGTCGTCCCGCCCGACTGGTGGTCCTGGGCCGGAGCCCACGGCGGCCTGCTCGTGGCCCTGGCCGCAGCCGACGCCTCGACCGTCGCCCCCGATGTCGCCCTCCGTGGCAGCACGGCCCAGCTGCTGCGCCCGGTCCGGGGCCCGCTGGTGCTGACGTCGCAGCTCGTGCACGCCGGCCGGCGGCTCACCACCGTGCGCACCGAGGGATCGGTCGACGGCCGCCCGGCCCTGGTGGTCCACTCCACCTTCGGCGCGGCCACCGACGGCACCGGCACCGGGGCGTCCGACCCGCTCCCGGCACCGATCGTCGCCGCCCCCGACGACCTGCCGACCTTCATCCTGCCCACCGCCATGGTGCCCTTCGGCGACCACGTCGAGATCCGCCCGACCGACGACGTCTTGCCCCTCGCCGGGGCGGCGACGGCCCGGCTCACCGCCTGGGTCCGCCTCCGGGACGAGGCGGGCACCCCCGGTCCGCTGCGCACGACCGTGCTCGCCGACGCCCTGGCCCCGTCGCTCTACGCCGCCCTCGACCGGCCGGCGCCGGTGCCGACCGTCGAGCTGGCCATCCACCACCGGGCCCCCGCGCCGCCCGGGGCCGACGATCCCTGGCTGCTGGTGCAGGCGCGCACCGACTGGTCCGACGAGGGCTGGGTGTCCGAGGCCGTCGACCTGTGGGACCGGGCCGGCACCCACGTGGCCACCTCCCGCCAGCTCCGCCTCGTCTCGTGAGGCAACCTCGCCACCCCTACCCTGGGTCCCGATGAAGAGGGTCAGCTTCGACGGCATGTCCTGCTCGATCGCCCGGTCGCTGGAGACCATCGGCGAGTGGTGGACACCGCTGATCGTGCGCGAGGTCTTCTGGGGGCGGCGCCGCTTCGACGAGATCCAGGGCGACCTCGGCATCTCCCGCAACATCCTCACCGACCGCCTCACCACGCTGGTCGACGACGGCGTGCTCGAGAAGCGCAACATCGCCCAGACCGGCACCCGCTGGGAGTACCACCTCACCGAGAAGGGACGGGACCTGTTCCCCGTGCTGATGGCGCTCGCCCAGTGGGGCGACAAGTGGGCGGTCGACGAGAAGGGCCCACCGGTCCTGTTCCAGCACCGTGGCTGCGGGCACGACGTCGACGCCGTCCTCACCTGCTCCCACTGCGGCGAGGCCCTGACGTCCGACTCGATCCGCGTCCGTCGCGGTCCGGCCTGGGCCGACGACCCGACCCACCCCCTCGCCCACCGCGACGCGGCCCGCGCCTGACCACTCTCTGACGCCGGAAGCCCTTCAGATCTGGCACGCGGTGCCGATGGGGCGAGGCCGTCGACCAGGGGGCCTCAGGTGGAAGAAGATCCAGACCGGGCCCTCGACCCGGCGACACGAGAGTCGGTGCTCGCTGCCCTGCTGCGCCAGCACCCCCGGGCGCTGGCCTCGGCCATCGACAGCGCCGGGCTGTTCGTCGCCATGCCCCCGGGCGTCGTCGAGGACGATCGCCGGGTCATCGCCGGCCGGTCCGCCCTGGAGCTCGTCGAGCCGGCCGACCGCCGGGCCGTCATCGTCGCCTGGGACCAGGTGAAGGCGCGCGGCACCTCGGTGGCGACGGTGAGCCTGACCAACGGCGTGGTCGCCCGCTACCACTTCGTGGACCTCCGTCACCGCGACGGCGTGCTGGTCGGGTTGATCGTGGCCGACGGCGAGGCTGACGCCGTCGCCGCCTTCGCCCGGCGCGAGCCGGTGATCCCCAAGACGGGACGGACCGAGAAGGACGAGATGGCCGTGATCGTCGAGGAGGACGACCGCATCGCCCGGGTGCTCGGGTACGAGCCCGGCGCCCTGATCGGCCAGCGCTCGCTCGACCTCATCCACCCCGACGACCAGGACCGGGCCGTCGACGCCTGGATCGACATGCTCACCCGGCCCGGCGGCACCTCCCGCCTGCGGGCCCGCCACCTCCGGGGCGACGGCACCTGGCTCTGGATGGAGCTGACCAACACGAACGAGCTGGCGGCCGGGACGAGCGGCCGGGTGCGGACCGAGATGGTCGACATCTCCGAGGAGATGGCCGCCATCGAGCAGGTCCGCCAG
>DASYLG010000033.1:0-5574 GCA_036009685.1 Iamia sp.
CGCCGAAGGAGCAAGTCCCTCCCCGGAATCTCTCAGGCCCCAGGACCGCACGGGCGAGGCGACGCTGGAGAGCGGCCGGCCCGACCGGTCCACCCAAGGTGCAAGCCGGTCCGCCGGTGAACCTCTCAGGTCCCGATGACAGCGTGGGGAGGACGATCCCAGGCCACCCCCGGCCGACCCGTCCGCACCGCTCCGGAGGACCCATGTCCGACCGCCCCCGTCTCACGTCCGCCGGCTCCGGCGTGCCCTTCTCGGCCCGCCACATCGGGCCGACCGAGGACGACCAGGCCGCCATGCTGGCCGCCCTGGGCTACGGCTCGCTGGAGGAGCTGGTCGACGACGCCGTGCCGGCCGGGATCCGCGAGGCGGCCCCGCTCGACCTCCCCGAGGCGGTGGGCGAGGACGCCGCCCTGGCCGAGCTGCGCGCTCTGGCCGCCCGCAACCAGGTGGTCACGACCATGATCGGCATGGGCTACCACGGCACCGTCACGCCCCCGGTGATCCGCCGCTCGATCCTCGAGAACCCGGCCTGGTACACGGCCTACACGCCCTACCAGCCGGAGATCTCCCAGGGTCGGCTGGAGGCGCTGTTGAACTTCCAGACCCTGGTCACGGATCTCAGCGGCCTGGCCCTGGCCAACGCCTCCCTGCTCGACGAGGCCACCGCCGCGGCCGAGGCCATGACCCTCGCCCGCCGGGCGTCCAAGGCGCCCGCCGACGCCGTCTTCGTGGTCGACTCCGGCTGCCACCCCCAGACCCTGGCCGTCGTGGCCACCCGGGCCGAGCCCCTCGGGCTCCGCGTCGTCGTGGCCGACCTGGGCGGGGGGCTGCCCGACGGCGACGTCTTCGGCGTCCTCGTCCAGTACCCCACCACCACCGGCCTCGTCCGCGACGATGCCGACCTGGTCGCCGCCGCCCACGAGCGGGGCGCCGTGGTGGCCTTCGCCGCCGACCCGCTGGCCCTGTGCCTCCTGCGCCCCCCGGGCGAGATCGGCGCCGACGTCGTCGTGGGCTCGGCCCAGCGCTTCGGCGTGCCCATGGGCTTCGGCGGCCCCCACGCCGGCTACATGGCCGTGCGCGACGGCCTCCAGCGGTCGCTCCCCGGCCGTCTCGTCGGCGTCTCGGTCGACACCGACGGCGCCCCCGCCCTGCGCCTCGCCCTCCAGACCCGCGAGCAGCACATCCGCCGCGAGAAGGCCACCAGCAACATCTGCACGGCCCAGGTCCTGCTGGCCGTCATCGCCTCGTCCTACGCTGTGTACCACGGGCCCGACGGGCTGGCCGCCATCGCCGAGCGGGTGCATCGCGCTTCCCGCACGCTGGCCCGGGGCCTGGCCGACGGCGGCGCCGAGGTCGTCCACGACGCCTTCTTCGACACGGTGCTGGTGCGGGTGCCGGGGCGGGCCGACGCCGTCGTCGCTGCCGCCCTCGAGGGGGGCGTGAACCTGCGCCGGGTCGACGCCGACCACGTCGCCGCCTCGTGCGACGAGCAGACCACCATCGCCCACCTCGACGCCGTGCTGGCCGCCTGCGGAGCGCCGGCCGAGGCGGCGCGGGTGGAGGCCGAGCTGGGCGACGACCCGGCCGTGCCCGTCGCCCTGGTGCGGACCAGCGGGTTCTGCGAGCACCCCGTCTTCTCCTCGCACCGGTCGGAGACGGCGATGATGCGCTACCTCCGCCGTCTCTCGGACCGCGACATCGCCCTCGACCGGGCCATGATCCCGCTGGGGTCGTGCACCATGAAGCTCAACGCCGCGGCCGAGATGGAGCCCATCACCTGGCCCGGCTTCGCCGGCCTCCACCCCTTCGCCCCGTCGGATCAGACCGAGGGCTACCGCCAGCTGATCGACGACCTGGAGAGCTGGCTGGTGGCCATCACCGGCTACGCCGCCGTGTCGGTCCAGCCGAACGCGGGGAGCCAGGGCGAGCTGGCCGGGCTGCTGGCCATCCGCGCCTACCACCGGGCCAACGGCGAGGCGGAGCGGGACGTCTGCCTCATCCCGTCGTCGGCCCACGGCACCAACGCCGCCAGCGCGGTGATGGCCGGGATGCGCGTCGTCGTCGCCGCCTGCGACGCCGACGGCAACGTCGACCTCGACGACCTGCGGGCCAAGATCGACGCCCACACCGGCTCCATCGCCGCCCTGATGGTCACCTACCCGTCGACCCACGGCGTGTTCGAGGAGGAGATCCGGGAGATCTGCGCCGCCGTCCACGACGCCGGCGGGCAGGTGTACCTCGACGGGGCCAACCTCAACGCCATGGTCGGCCTGGCCCGTCCCGGTCGCTTCGGCGCCGATGTCAGCCACCTGAACCTGCACAAGACCTTCTGCATCCCCCACGGCGGAGGCGGTCCCGGCGTCGGGCCCGTCGCCGTAGGCGCCCACCTCGCCCCCTTCCTGCCCAACCACCCGGTCGCGCCCGAGTGTGGCCCGGCCACCGGACCCGGTCCGGTCTCGGCCGCCCCGTGGGGCTCGGCCGGGATCCTCCCCATCCCGTGGGCCTACGTCCGGATGATGGGGGGCGAGGGCCTGCGCCGGGCCACCCAGGTCGCCATCCTCAACGCCAACCACATCGCCCGCCGCCTGACCGAGCACTTCCCCGTCCTCTACACCGGACGGAACGGGCTGGTGGCCCACGAGTGCATCATCGACCTGCGGCCCCTCACCAAGGCCACCGGCATCACCGTCGACGACGTGGCCAAGCGGCTCATCGACCACGGCTTCCACGCCCCGACGATGAGCTTCCCGGTGCCCGGCACGCTGATGATCGAGCCCACCGAGAGCGAGGACCTCCGGGAGATCGACCGCTTCTGCGACGCCCTCGTCGCCATCCGGGCCGAGGCCGACGAGCACCCGGGCCTCCTGCAGGGCGCGCCCTGGACGGCCGAGTCGGTCCTGGGCGACACCTGGGATCACCCCTTCACCCGGGCCCAGGCCGCCTTCCCGGCCTCGGTCTCCAAGGCCGACAAGTACTGGCCGCCGGTCCGCCGCGTCGACGGCGGCCACGGCGACCGCCACCTCGTCTGCTCCTGCCCCCCGGTGAGCGACTACGCCTGACGCGTCCACGCGATCCCACGAGGTGCCAGGCACCACGTGGGACCAGTGGTGTGGCGATCACCGGTACCGACGCCCACGTGGTGCCTGGCACCTCGTGGGCGTCGGTACCTCAGCGAGGCAGGAACGGGAGCTTCACGACGGTGGCGGGGACCTCGGTGCCGCGGACGTCGATGGCCAGGGCGTCGCCGATGGCCATCTCGGGCGGGAGGAAGGCCAGGGCGATGCCGTGGCCGAGGGTCGGCGAGAAGTTGCCGCTGGTGACGGTGCCGACCTCGACGCCATCGCCGACGACGGCCTGGCCCTCCCGGGGCGGACGGCGACCCTCGACGGCCAGGCCCCGGAGCCGGCGGGCGATGCCCCGCTCCTTCTCGGCGGCCAGCGGCTCGCGGCCGATGAAGTCGCCCTTGTCCCAGCGCACGACCCAGCCCAGCCCGGCCTGGAGCGGGGTGATGCCCGGGCCCAGCTCGTGGCCGTGGAGCGGCAGGCCCGCCTCCAGCCGCAGCGTGTCGCGGGCGCCGAGGCCGGCGGGGACCACGCCGGTGCCGACGATCGCCTCCCACAGGGCGGGAGCGGCCTCGGCCGGCACCGCGATCTCGATCCCGTCCTCGCCGGTGTAGCCGGTGCCGGCGGCGACGCAGTCGACCCCCGACCAGGTCGTGCGGGTGACGGCGAAGCGGGGGACGTGGGCGGCCTCCGGGATCACGGCGTTCACCCGGGCCCGGGCCTCGGGGCCCTGGACGGCGAGGATGGCGCGGGTGGCGGTGACGTCGACCGCGCCCTCCCCCAGCGCCCCGGTGACCCGGTCGGTGTTGGAGGCGTTGGGCATGACGTCGAAGCGCTCCGCGTCGACCCACCACACGATGATGTCGTCGAGGACCGAGGCATCGGTGGCGTCGAGCAGGTGCGTGTACTGCGCCTTCCCGGGCTCGATGCGGTTCAGGTCGTTGGTGAACGCCGCCTGCAGCCGGGCGAAGGCGTCGGGGCCCTCGACCCGCACGGTGCCCAGGTGGCTGACGTCGAAGACGACGGCATCGGTCCGGCACGCCTGGTGCTCGGCCAGCGTCCCGCTCGGGTAGCTGACCGGCATGTCCCATCCCCCGAAGGGGACCATGCGGGCGCCCAGGGCGCGGTGGACGGCGTCGAGCGGAGAGGTGCGGGCGGTCACCGCCGGAGCGTACCGGCGGCCGGGGTCAGGCCTGGGCGACCTGGGGCACGGCGTCGGCGGCGGGCACGACGGTCGGGCGGAGCTCGTGGACGGCGGTGTCGAGCTCGCCCTTGAGGCCGTCGAGGGTGACGAGGTTGAGGTTGAGCACGCCCGGGCCGTGGTACCGGTTGACGACGTCGATCATCTCCACGTCGTCCCGCACGAGGACAGCCGAGGTGCCGGCGATGACCAGGCGGGCGGCGGAGATGTCGGTGCCCTCGGAGCGGAGGTAGCCGAAGGCGTCGCGGACGGACTCGAGCTTGATGCCCGAGTCGAGCATGGTCTTCACCAGCTTGAGCTCGAGCAGGTTGCGGTACGAGTAGCGCCGCCGGGACCCGCTGCCCTGGGCGTCGGCCAGATCGGGCCGGATCAGGTCGGTGCGGGCCCAGTAGTCGAGCTGGCGGTAGGTGATGCCGACGATCTCGGCGGCCGTCTTGCCGCTGAAGCCGGTGTCCTCCAGGTGTCCGTCCACGCTGCTCCTTCGTCCCCCTGCGCATCACACCGCCGTAGTTACGACGCTGTGGGCTGTTCACCGTACGCTCCGCGCGCGCGCCGGTCAACGAGAGGTGGGCTCAGCTGGCGAAGTCCTCGGGGCTGACGTTGTCGATGAACTCCTTGAACTGCTCGACCACCTCGGCCTCCTCCTCCTCGGGGACCTCGTCCTCGGCGTCGTCCTCGGCCTGGAAGGCGGCCTCGTCGAGGACCTCCTCGGAGGCGTAGATCGGGGTGCCGATCCGCACGGCCAGGGCGATGGCGTCGGACGGCCGGCTCGAGACCCGGTGGACGCCGTCGGCGGCGTGGAGCTCGATCTCGGCGTAGAAGGTGCGATCCCGCAGCTCGGTGACGGTCACCGACTCGATGCTCACGCCCAGGTCGTCGAGCAGGTTCCGCATCAGGTCGTGGGTCATGGGCCGGGGCGTCACGACCTCCTCGAGGGCGAAGGCGATCGCCGTGGCCTCGGGCCCGCCGATGAAGATGGGCAGGACGCGCCGGGCTCCCGTCCGCTCCCGCAGGAGCGCGATGGGCGTGTTGGACGGAAGCTCCACCCTCACGCCGACGAGATCCATCTCGACCATCACCGGCACACTACCGCCCCCCGTCCATCGCCGGACGGGCACGTTCGGGGTGGACCGGCGGCGCTAGAGCTGGTCGGAGAGGGCGGCGCGGAGGAAGGCGGCCCGGAGGCCCTGGGCCAGCGAGGCCAGCTCGACCACGGTGTCATGGGCCTGCTGCTGGCCCTCGGCGTTGCGCTGCTTGACCAGCGGCATCACCAGCGATTCGAGCAGGGCCGCCTCGCGCTCGGCCGCCGGC
>DASYLG010000034.1:0-1814 GCA_036009685.1 Iamia sp.
CGGTGGGCCCTGCGCCACTCCGCCACACCGTGGTTGACGACGCCCATCCGCTCCGGGCGCCACCAAGCCCTCCTCGACGGCGTCAGCGGCGCCGTCCCCGTGCTGCTCGCCGCCCTGGAACCGGCTCGGCGCAGCGCGTCGTCGGCCGGGTCGCCCCGCACCCCCGCCCTCACGGTTCGCTCGCCGTTCCCCTACGCCCCCGATCAAGGGGCGCGGGTCCGCGAGCTGGCCGACCACTGGAACGGGGGGGCGTGCTCGGTTCGGCTCGAGGTCGCCGAGGATCCCGGCCGGGCGGTCCACGTCGTCACCCGCATCGACGTGGCTGCTGCCGCCGGCCGACGCAGCCCGGGCGACCTGTGCGACGCCAGCGTGGAGGCCTGGCGCTGGCTCGTCCACGAGGAGGTGCCGACCAAGGCCCTCGAGGTGATGTGGGACACCTACGTCGACACCACCCTCACCGGTCGGCTGGGTGTCGACCTCCGCCCCCCGCCGGGGTGACGAACGTCACCTCGACTTCCCTCCGACCCGACGGCCCCGGGCACCTCCCTCTGGACGTAGGCCACCCGCCGGAGGAGCTCCGATGCCATCACCCCACCCCATCCACGTCGACCCCTCGATCTGGGACGAGGCCTGCCTCGTCCTGGACGCCCGCATCGCACCGACGCCGGAGGGCGTCAGGCGGCTGCGTCGCCGGAGCGGGGGGGCGACGTGTCTCTACCTCGCGCCGTGGCAGCAGGATCGGCTCGAGGTCGCGCTGGCCGAGCGGCTGGGGGGCGTGGACGACCCCGCCCTCGCGGCCCGCCGGGCCGGGCAGGCCGTCGAGCGCGCCGCGACGGCCCAGCGGAAGCTGATCAGAGCGGTGAGCGACCACATCGCCCCGACGGTGGCGGCCGAGCGGGACCGCATCTACCACGGCGGGGAGCGGGGGCGCTGCTACTCCGACTGCCCCTGCACCTCCGTGCTGGGCGAGCTGGTGCTGGCTCACGTGCGGACGATGCAGCGCCGGGGGGTGGACGACGAGGCCAGGGTCACGGCGGGCTGGGTGCGGGGCTTCGCGGCCGAGCGCTACCGCGACCAGGTCGACGTCACCACGAGCGCCGAGCACGGCACCGTCCAGAAGGTCCGGCGCACGATCTTCGAGACGGACATGGTCGCCAACGCCATCGGCGCGGCACCCACACCGAGCCGGGAGGACATGCGTCTCATGCGCGAGCTGGTCCACCGGAACGTCCTGTTCCGGCTGGGCGAGGACCGCGACGTCACGACGATCGAGGCCCGCCTCTCGCAGTGGGCGAACCAGCTCTGGATCGACGAGGAGCGCGCCGGCCGACTGCACGCCGACGCCATCGGGCGGCTGGACGCGGCAGCCCGACGAGATCGTGGTCTGCAGCACTGGATCGATCGCCACCTGGACATCGGGCGGGCGGTCACGACCGAGGCCGTGCTCGAGGGGATCGACGCCGAGGGAAGCCGGGTCGGCGTGGAGGAGGCCATCGCCCTCCTGGGCGGCCGGCCGACCGTCGAGGTGGACGAGGACCTGTCGGTGATGGGGAGGGTGCTCGCTCGCGCCGGGGCGGCCCACCGCGCCGGGGCCCCGGCGCCCGCCGCCCTCCTCGATGTCGTGCGCACCGACCTCGGCGACCGGGCGGCCGCTGCCGTACGGCACTCGGACGACTGGGCCGCCCTGGTCGCGACGGTACGTCGCGACCAGGCCGGTCATGGGGCCGTCGGATCGACGCAGTCCCGCTCACGGACCAACGACCACTCTTCGTAGCACCTGGCAACAACCCACTACGTCACGTATTGACATCAGA
>DASYLG010000035.1:0-3558 GCA_036009685.1 Iamia sp.
CGACGTCGCGACGTGTGAGGGCGCGGCGACGATCGCCCTCGAGCTCCTCGACTCCGGCATCGACCTCGACGTCGTCCTCGTGGCGCTGGGCGGCGGCGCCCTGGCGAGCGGGGTGGGCTGCGTGCTCAAGGAGCTGTCGCCGGCGACCCAGGTGGTCTCGGTGCAGCCCGCAGGAGCTCCGGCCATGACCCTGTCCTGGCGTCGGCAGCACGTCGTCCACACCGACGGCATCGACACCATCGCCGACGGCGTGGCCGGTCGCTTCCCCATCCCCGAGGTCCTGGACGATCTCCTCGAGGTCCTCGATGACGCGGTCCTCGTCGACGAGACCGCGATCACCTCAGCCATGCGCCATCTGCTCGACCACGCCGGACTCGTCGTGGAGCCGTCCGCCGCGCTCGGCGTCGCCGCCATGCTGGTCGACCCCGAGCGCTACGACGGCCGCACGGTCGCGACCGTCATCTGCGGCAGCAACGTCGCCGCGGACCAGTTCCGGATGTGGACGCAGCCATCGGGAGCCGATGGCGCACCGACGCGTCGGTGATGACCGACGTTCTCGTCAGGTCTTGTCGACGATGGGGGCGTCCGGCGCGTCGCCCTTGACGTTCTCGGCCGCTCGCTCGGCGTTGGACTTCGAGGCGAAGGCCTCGCCGCTGGTGGCCGTGATCTGGTTGTTGCCGTCGCGCAGACGCCAGCGGTGCTCGCCCGCGCTGTCCTTGTAGATCTCGAACTGTGAAGCCATGGGATCCCCTCCTAGGGCTCGATGTGCCGGGGCGAGCGTAACATCGACTGCCACCTCCGGGAAGGGAACACGCGACACGCGTCCCCAACCGTCTAGGCCGGGAGGGGGTGGCGGGCCGGTCTCGGGAGCGCGGGGAGCCGCGGCGGGCGGGCCCACAGGGTAAGGACGACGGCGACCGGGGTGCGGCGGAGGCGGCCGGGGGTGACCGCCGCGGCGCGGCGGGCGAGGGCGGCCAGGCGGTCGGCGGCATCGCCCGGCGTCGGGGCCGGGAGGGCGAGACCGGCGCGGAGGCGGGACGGCAGGACGGGGGCGGTGAGGGCGGCCAGGCCGCGGCCGATGGCGGGACCGAGGGGGCGCGGGAGAGGCGGGTGCACGATCTGGTCGGCGACGGCGACAGCCGTCTCGGTCGCCGACAGCTCGTCGACCACCACCGACGCCACGTAGGCGGCGAAGTCGTCCCACGTCTCGGGGAGGCGGGCGAGGGGGACGCCGCACGCCCGGCCGATCGCCTTCCACTCGCGGTAGAGCTGGTCCCGCTCGCGCTCGCCCAGGGGTCGGACGTAGCGCTCGTAGCTCACGACGAGGGTGTCGACCAGGGTGGCCCAGACCCAGAGCATGTTGCCGGCGTCGAGGGCGCGGTACGGCTGGCCGTCGGGCTGCGTGCCGGTGATCTCGGCGTGCCGGTCCCGCAGGCGCCGGGCCTGACGGGCGGACCCCTCGGGGGTGCCGAAGGCCAGCTTGTTCATGACGTCGAGCGTGCCGATGAGCCGGACCCACGGACGGCTCTCGTAGTCGGAGTGGTCGGCCACCCCGGCGGAGACGGCCGGATGGGCGACCTGGAGCAGGAGCGCCCGCGGTCCCGACGGGAGCAGGAAGGCGGGCTCGGTGGACACCCGCCACATCACGCTGTCCCGCCCGAGCGGGAGGTCGGGCAGGAGGTCGGGCGGGCCGGCGGCGGAGCTCACGTCCGACGGTTCGACGCCCCCGGCGTCAGCCCTGCGCGGCCTTGGCGGCGCGGCGGGTGAGGGACCACATCTGGCTGGGGCGCTCGTAGCCGATGGCCACGTCCCACGGGATGGCCGGCGGACCCAGCTCCCGGCGGTAGGTCTCGACCGCAACCCGGGCCAGCTCGGGGTCGGCGGCGGCCACCGCGGCCAGGGCGTGGGCCCGGTCCTCGACCTCGCCGTCGGGCACCGCCTCCCACGCCAGCCCGGCGTCGACGACCGCCTGGCCGACGAGCATCTCGCCGAACAGCCCGAGGGCGGCGGCCGTCTCCCGGCCCCCGGCCCGGCCGGCCAGGGTGAAGAACCCGCCGCCCGGGTGGAGCCCGATGCGGAGGAAGCCGGCCAGCACCTTGGCGTCGTCGGCGACGACCCGCAGGTCGGTGGCCAACATGAGGTTGGTGCCGGCGCCCACGACGGCCCCGCGCACGGCGCCCACGACGGGGACGGCCAGCTTCCCGACCCGGTGGAACGACTCGTAGATCAGCCCCATCGAGGGGTACTGCGGCTCGCCCGACTGGTCGACGGCGGCGTCGAGGAGGGTGCGGTCGGCGCCCGAGCAGAAGGTGCCTTCGGCGCCCTGGACGACGGCCGCGCCGATGGAGGTGTCGGCGTCGATCTCGTCGCAGGCCGCGATCAGCGCGCCGGCCAGCTCGACGTCGAGGGCGTTGCGGAGGCCGGGGTTGGCCACGGTGATGGTGGCCACGCCGTCGGCGCGGTCGATGGAGATGGGCACAGGGGCTCCTCAGGTCGTTCTGTGTGCGGGTTCCCACCGGTCCGGTGGGTTCCCGCACACGGTTCGGTCAGCGGGGGAGGCCGAGGACGCGCTCGGCCAGGATGTTGCGGAGGATCTCGGCGGTGCCGCCCATGATCGTGTAGGCGGGGCCGTAGGCGATGTTGCGCGACGCCCGGAACCGCAGGCCCGGGTCGGCGAGGGTGGCGGCCGGCCCCAGCACCCGGCCCACGAAGTCGGCGACGTGCTGCTCGTGCTCGGTGCAGAACGTCTTGGTGGCGGCCGAGAAGCCCTTGGGCGCCTGGCCCAGCACCTCGCGCAGCACCAGCAGGCGGCCGAGGCGGTAGCCGCTCTCGAGCCGGGCCACCTCCTCCCGCACCCGCAGGTCGGTGAGGTCGGCCAGCGGCAGCACGTCCTGGTAGAGCCGGCGGTTCGACACCAGCCGGTCGATGCCGCCCCGCTCGTGCTCCATCTGCCGCATGATCTGCTTGAAGCTGCCGTTGAGCGTGCCCACCAGGTTCTCGGCCGGGACCCGCACGCCGTCGAGGTACACCTCGCAGAAGTGGCGGCTGCCGGTCATGTCGACGATGGGCTCGACCGTCACGCCCGGCGAGTGCAGATCGACGATCAGCTCGGACAGCCCGGCGTGGGGCGGGGCGTCGGGGTCGGTGCGGGCGACGAGGTAGACGAGGTCGGCGTGGGCGGCACCGCTGGTCCAGATCTTCGACCCCGACACCCGCCAGCCGCCCGAGCCGTCGGGGTCGGGCACGGCCCGGGTGCGCAGCGACGCCACGTCGGAGCCGGCGTCGGGCTCGCTCATGCCGATGCCCCACATGGCGTCGCCCGAGAGGATCCCGGGCAGGAAGCGCTCCTGCTGGTCGGGCGTGCCGAACTCGAGCAGCGTCGGCCCGATCTGGCGGTCGGCGAACCACGACGCCGCGATGGGGGCGCCGGCGCTGATCAGGGCCTCGTAGACGACGAAGCGCTCGAGCTTCGACCGGCCCCCGCCGCCGTGCTCGACCGGCCAGGTCATGCCCAGCCAGCCCCGCTCGGACAGGGCCTTGGCCACCTCGACGTCGTGG
>DASYLG010000036.1:0-9605 GCA_036009685.1 Iamia sp.
CCGACGTGGCCGTGGCCGGCGTCCCCCACGACCGCCTCGGCGAGGTCCCCTGGGCCTTCGTCGTCCCCGTCGCCGGGCGGAAGCCAGGGCCCCAGGAGCTCGCCGCCCTGTGCCGCGAGCACCTCGCCCCGTACAAGGTGCCCGTGCGGTTCGAGGTCGTCGCCGCCCTGCCGCGGAACGACGTGGGCAAGGTGCTCACCCGCGAGCTGGTGGCGGGGGTGGCCGGATGAGGCTGGCCGAGACCGAGTCGGAGAGCGCCTTCCGGGCCGAGGTCCGGGGCTGGCTGGCCGAGGCCCTGTCGTGAGCGGGGGGGCTCTCGCCGGGCGGCGGGTGGTGGTCGTGGGGGCATCGGCCGGCATCGGCCGGGCCTTCGCCGTGGAGGCCGCCGCCTCCGGGGCCGACGTCGTTCTCGCCGCCCGTCGTCAGGACGTCCTCGCCGCCGTCGTGGCCGAGGCCGGGTCCGGTCTCGGCGTCGCCCTCGACGTGGGCGACCCCGCCGGCCGGGCGGCCCTCGTGGATCTGCTGGCCGGTGGGCCGCCGGTCGACCTCGTCCTGGTGACCGTGGGCGTCGCCGACCTGCGCCCCCTCGCCGAGGTGGACGAGGCGCGGTGGTCGACCATGCTGACCACCAACCTGGTCGGCGTGGCCCGCCTCCTCGACGAGCTGCGCGCCGTCCTGGCCCCGACGGGCATCTTCGCCGTGACCTCGTCCGAGACGGGTCGGGCGCCCCGCCTGGGCCTGGTTCCCTACGCCGCCACCAAGGCGGGCCTGGAGGCGGTGCTGGCGGGGCTGCGGGTCGAGCACCCGGGCCTCCGCGTGTCCTGCATCGTCGTGGGGGCGACCTTCCCGACCGAGTTCGGGAGCGGGTTCGAGGCCGACCACCTGACCACGGCCATGGCCAGCTGGCAGGCCCACGGCCAGCTCCCGCAGGTCTTCATGACGCCCGAGGACGTGGGCGCCGTGCTGGTGGACGTGTACGCCACGGCCCTGGCGCACCCCGGCGTGGGGGTCGAGGAGATCACCCTGCGGTCGCCGTCACCGGTCCTGGGCCTCGAGCCTCCGTCGTGACGGTCGACCTGCGCTGCTCCTCGCAGGCCCGGGCCCGGGACACGAGCCCCACCGGCACCGCCGTCGCGGCGTCGATCCACGTCCTCGTCGACACGCCGCTGCCCTGGCCGGCCGACCTGTCCGCCACCCCGCTCCACCAGGCCGTGTCCGAGGCCGCCGGCCCCGGGGTCCGGGTCCATGGCGTCGTCCCTGGCCCGAGCGAGCTCGGAGGAGTGCGGGTCGTGGCGCACGTCGCCGGGGTCGGACCGTTCACGGGGTACCGGCGGCACGCGGGCACGGCGGCGAGCGCCGACGCCGTGCCCGGGCTGGTGCGGGCCATGCTGGCCGGGGATCACGAGCAGAGCGGCACGGACGTCCTGGTCTGCGGGCACGGGGCGCGCGACCGGTGCTGCGGGTCCCTCGGGACGGCGCTGTTCCAGAAGGTCGACCTGCCGGGCGCCGCCGTCTGGCGGTCGGGGCACCTCGGCGGCCACCGCTTCGCCCCCACCGCCGTCGTCCTGCCCTCGGGCACGGCGTGGGCCTGGCTCGATGACGAGCTCCTGGCCACGATCGTCGAGCGCTCGCGGCCACCCGTGGACCTCATCGCCCACTACCGCGGCTCCACCGCGGTGTCCCACCCCGCCGGCCAGGTCGCCGAGGCGGCCGTGTTCGCCCTCGTCGGCTGGTCCTGGCTCGACGGCCCGTGCACCGTCGAGATCGCCGAGGGGGCAGCCGGCGCGACGGAGTGGGAGGTGGCGGTGGCCGGCGCCGGCGCGGCCTGGCACGCCAGGGTGCGGGAGATCGGTCGCCTCCCCCAACCGGTCTGCGGATCGGACGAGCCGGGGCGCAAGGACGATCCCGTCCTCGAGCTGACGGATCTGGTCGAGGAGCGCCCGTGACCGGTCGCTCAGCGCGGGGCGGCGTCGGCCAGCACGCCGGCGATGGGTGCCCACTCCAGGCCCCGGTCGGCGGCGATGCCGCGGATGACGGTGGCGATCTGCTCGTCGAACGCCCGACGCCCGTGGGCTCGCCCCTCGGCGATCAGCAGGCGGAGGTGCACGAGCTCGTCGGGCGGGTGGGCGGCGAGCACCTCGGCGTAGGCGGCGACCATGCCCCGACCGGCGGCCTCGGCCTCCTTCTCCCGGATCACGTTCACCGCCGAGCCGAGGGCGCACGAGGTCACCAGGCCGTAGGCGGCGTCGGCGTCGAGGATGGTGAAGCCCTGGCGGACCAGGTGGCCGAGGATGGTGTCGATGTTCCCGGCGATCGACTCGGCCGAGACGGCGCCCTCGAGGTACTGGCTGAGCAGACCGGGCTGGGCCAGGAAGGCCGTGCGGCTGTAGGTCGCCCACTCGACCAGCCACACCGCCCAGTGCTGGCCCCGGTCCTCGGGCAGCGGCACCCGGCTGGCCGAGTACTCGGCTGCCGCCCGCATCAGGTCGTCCTTGCTGGAGACGTGGTGGTAGAGGGCGGCGATGCTCACCCCGAGGTGGTCGGCCACGGCCCGGAGCGTCAGCCCGTCGAGACCCAGGTCGTGGGCCGCCTCGGCGATCATCTGGCGGTTGATGCGGGCCGGACGACCCACGCGCGGCCGCTCGTCCCCGGCGGTCACGGGGGCTCCGGGCACCCGCTCACCGTAGCCCGCGCCCTGTCGCGCCCGGTCCGGCGCGCTTGCAGTGACGGGCGTCATGTGGAATTGTCTACAACGAATCGGAAATTACCCCAGACCCGGCCCGGATCCACACCGAACGCACTCGCGGCGGAGGCTGCATGACCGACACGACCGACGACATCGCCCTGGGCGAGGTCGCCACCACCGAGGCCAACGGGACCAACGGCGGGCTCCCCGTCGGGCTGCCGATGCCCCGGGACCCCGAGCTCCTCTTCGACGTGGATCGGCGCCCACGGGTCACGACCTTCGTCGGCGATCGGTACCCCTTCCCGGTGCCCAACGGCTGGTTCGTCGTGGCCGAGGCCAAGGAGATCGAGCCCGGCGAGGTCCGCGCCATCCGCTACTTCGATCGCGACCTGGTCCTCTACCGGGCCGCCGACGGCACCCCCCGCACGATGGACGCCCACTGCCCGCACCTCGGCGCCCACCTCGCCGTGGGGGGCCGGGTCGAGGGCGACTGCATCCGGTGCCCGTTCCACGGCTGGAAGTTCCAGGGCGAGGACGGCCAGTGCGTCGAGATCCCCTACGGGGACGTGACCCGCATCCCGCCCAAGGCCCACGCCCGGTCGTACCCGACCATCGAGCGCAACCACATGATCTGGACCTGGTACCACGCCCAGGGCGGCGAGCCGTTCTACGAGGTGCCCGAGGTCCCCGAGTTCCACGACGACGACTGGACGCCCATCGTCGTCCGCGACTTCCACATCCGCGTCGCCGCCCAGGACATGGCCGAGAACAACGTCGACTTCTCGCACTTCCGCTACGTGCACGGCACCGAGGGCATCCCCGAGGACGAGTTCATCACCGAGGGCACCTACAAGAAGGCGATCGGCGGTGGGGGGACGTTCGTCCGGGAGGGCTTCGGGCTCGGCCTGGGTGTGCTCCGCGTCCAGGACTTCGTGACCTTCCTGTCGTCGACGACCCCGCTCGACGCCGGCAACGTCCACGTCCGGTGGATCTTCACCTCGCCCCGGAAGAACGGCGAGGAGATGGCCGAGAAGGCCGTCGAGTCCTTCTGCTCCGGGGTCTCCCAGGACATCCCGATCTGGGAGAACAAGCTGTACCGGAACCCGCCGATCATCACCAAGACCGAGAAGCTCATCCTCGAGCACCGGCGCTGGTCGGAGCAGTTCTACTCCTGACCGTCCACGTCCCGATCGCAGGGGGGTCTCACACGTGAAGAACGTCTCGCGGGCCGCGCCCGCGCCCGAATCCGCGCCGAACGGTCGCGGCGCCTCCCGTCTGGCCGAGGCGGTCCTGGCCGAGGAGGCCCGGCTGGCCGAGCGGTCGACCGTCGTCGAGGAGATCGTCCTCCCCGACGACCTCCTCCCCGGCGTCGGCGACGAGAGGATGAGCCTCCGCCAGGCGATCGGGGCCGGCGGCGCCACCACCCTCGTCGCCCTGGGCTCGGCCCGGCTGGTGGACTTCTTCGACACCACCGCGCTGGCCGTCCTGGCGCCCGACATCCAGAAGAGCCTGAACGCCTCCGACGCCGTCATGGGGGCGATCGGCGGCGCCTTCGGGGTCCTGTTCCTCCTCGGCTCGATCCCGCTGAGCAGCCTGGCCGACCGCTACCCCCGCAAGGTGATCGCGGCGGTGTCGATGGCGTGCTGGGGCGTCATCGTGCTCCTGACCGGGCTGGTCCAGAACGCCTTCTGGCTCTTCATCGCCCGTCTCGGTGCCGGGATCAGCCAGGCCCACTCGCTCCCCGTCAACGCCCCCCTCCTGATGGACACCTATCCCATCCCGGCCCGGTCGCGGGTCTTCGCCGCCTACGGCGGGTTCGACGTGGTGGGCCGGGCGGCCGCCCCGCTCTTCGCCGGCGGCATCGCCGGGCTCGTCGCCGGCCCGGAGAGCTGGCGCTGGGTGTTCGCCTCGACGGCATTCCTCAGCATCCCGGTGGTGCTCCTGATCTCCCGGATCAAGGAGCCCCGGCGGGGGCGCAACGAGATGCAGGCCGTGCTCGGCGCCGAGCTGGCCGAGGACGCGGCGGAGCTCCCCATCTCGCTGAGCGTGGCTTTCGAGCGCCTGCGCAAGATCCGCAGCTTCTCCTTCTTCCTCGCCGGGATGGCCGCCCTCGGCTTCGCCCTGTTCAGCATCCCGCTGTTCCTCAACCTCTACCTCGAGGACGAGCTGGGCCTCAGCGCCTGGGAGCGGGGGGTGTTCGGCTCGTTGGTGGTGCTGCCCAGCATCGCCGCCCTCGCCGTGGTCGGACCGCGGGCCGATGGCCTCTACCGGCGCAACCCGGCGGCGGCCGTCGCCCTCGTCGGTGCGCTGGTCGCGGGGTTCGGGCTGTTCGTGGTGGCGGGTCTGTACATGCCCAACCTGGGCCTCCTCGGCGCCTTCTACGCCGTCGGCGTCGCCCTCTCGCAGGCCGCCTTCGTCACGGTCGTGGCGGTGACCTCGTCGGTGATCCCCTACCGGCTGCGATCGCGGGGGACGGCCATGGTGGGCGTCTACCTGTTCCTCTTCGGCGGCTTCTTCGGGGCTGTCCTCACCGGCGTCCTGACCGACGCCGTCGGGCGGCGGGGCGCCCTCACGCTGATCGTCCTCCCCTCGACCCTGATCGGCGGGGCCCTCATCGCCTACGGCAGCCGCTTCATCCGGGGCGACATCTCGCTCTGCGTCGAGGAGCTGCTCGAGGAGAAGGAGGAGGCCGACCGGCTGGCCGCCGGCGACGAGGCCACGCCGGCGATCCAGGTCCGCAACCTGGACTTCTCCTACGGGTCGGTGCAGATCCTCTTCGACGTCAGCCTCGACGTGGCGCGCGGGGAGACCATCGCCCTCCTGGGCACCAACGGAGCCGGGAAGTCGACGCTCCTGCGGGTCATCAGCGGGCTGGGCGTGCCCAGCCGCGGGGTCGTGCGCCTCGACGGCCGGACCATCACCTACTGCGACCCGGAGGTGCGGGCCAAGATCGGGATCGTCCAGCTGATGGGCGGCAACGCCGTCTTCGGCGCTCTCACCGTCGAGGAGAACCTCCGGATGGCGGGGTTCCTGTACGACGGGCCCGACCTCGACCGGCGGACGACCGCCGCCCTCGATCGCTTCCCGGTGCTGGCCGAACGGAGCTCGGCCCGCGCCGCCGACCTGGCCGGGGGCCAGCAGCAGATGCTGGCGCTGGCCATGGCCCTCGTCCACGAGCCCGAGGTGCTGATCATCGACGAGCTGTCGCTGGGCCTGGCCCCGATCATGGTCCAGCGCCTCCTCGAGACGGTCCAGGAGCTCAAGGAGCAGGGCCTGACGATGATCCTGGTCGAGCAGTCGCTGAACGTCGCCCTCGCCGTGGCCGACCGGGCCGTGTTCATGGAGAAGGGCCAGATCCGCTTCGACGGCCCGGCCCAGGAGCTGGCCGCCCGCGACGACCTCGCCCGCGCCGTGTTCCTCGGGGGGACGCCGGCGTGAACGCCACCGTCCTCGCCTTCGAGGTGCCGGCCCAGGTCGTCCTGAGCGGCGCCATGCGGGGCCTGGCCATCGGGGTGCTCGCGGTGGGCGTGATCCTGATCTTCCGGTCGTGCCGGGTCATCAACTTCGCCCTCGGCGAGCTGGGGGCGCTGTGCGCCGCCATCTTCGTGCGGCTCGTCGTCAACTACCACTGGAGCTTCTACCTGGCCCTGCTGTTCAGCATGGCCACCGGCGGCCTCCTCGGAGCCGGCCTCGAGCTGGCCCTCGTGCGGCGCCTCTTCCGCGCCCCGCGCGTGGTGCTCCTGGTCGCCACCATCGGCGCCGCCCAGCTGCTGCTCTTCGCCCAGTTCACGCTGCCGGACATCGCCACCTTCAGCGCCTTCCCCACCGCCTTCGAGCGGCAGTGGTCCGTCGGCGGGGTGATCGTGCGGGCCGACCACGCCGTGGCCCTCGTCGTCTTCCCGCTCCTCGTCCTCGCCCTGGCCTGGTTCCTCAACCGGTCGCGCTACGGGGTCGCCATCCGGGCGTCGGCCGACAACCCGGACGCCGCCCGGCTCGCCGGCATCAGCGTGAAGCGCATGTCGACGATCGTGTGGGCCCTCGCCGGCGCCCTGGCCGCCGTGGCCACCATCCTCAGCGCCCCACTGGCCGGTGCCAACGTCGGCAGCACAGGCGATCTCGGGCCCGGCATCCTGCTCCGCACCCTGGCCGCGGCGGTGATCGGCGCCATGGTCTCGCTGCCTCGGGCGGTCGTCGCCGCCATCGCCCTCGGTGTGCTCGAGTCGGTGCTCTTCTACAACAACACCTCCGACCCCGGGCTGATCGACGCCGTCCTGCTCGGGGTCATCCTGATCGCCGTCCTGGTCGTCTCGCTCCGGTCCCGCGAGCTCGGGATGCGGGAGCGGTTCTCGTTCGCCCCCCGGATCCGGCCGATCCCGCCCCGCCTCCAGCAGATCTGGTGGGTCCGCCACCACACCCGCATCCTCGCCCTGCTGGCCCTCGGGGCGGCCGTGGCGCTCCCGCTGGTCGTCACGGCCCCGTCCCGGCAGTACCTCTACGCCCGCGTCATCGTCATCGCCCTGGTCGCCCTCTCGCTCACGGTCCTCACCGGGTGGTCCGGGCAGCTCTCGCTCGGCCAGTTCGCCCTCGTGGGGCTGGGTGGCATGAGCACCTACGCCCTCGTCCAGAACCGGATCGCCTTCCCCGCCGCTCTCCTCCTCGCCGTCGTCATCTCGGCCGTCGCCGCCGTCGTGGTGGGCGCCCCCGCGCTGCGCATGCGCGGGCTGTTCCTCGCCATCACCACGCTGGCCCTGGCGGTCGCCGCGCCGTGGATCCTCTCCCGATCGGTCTTCGTCGACGAGGACCACGCCTCGCCCCTGCTGCGCCGGCCCGTCATCGCCGGCATCTCCTTCGCCGACCAGCGCACCTACTACTACCTGTGCCTCGGCCTCCTCGCCGTCGCCGTCGTGGTGGTGGCCCGCGTCCGCCGCAGCGGTCTCGGGCGCTCGATGCTCGCCGTCCGCGACAACGAGCTGGCGGCGTCGTCGATGGGGCTCTCACCGACCCGGGTCAAGCTCTTCGCCTTCGGGCTGTCGGGCGGCCTGGCCGGGCTGGCCGGCGGGGCCTACGTCGGCCTGCTCGTGCAGTTCACCCCCGACCGCTTCACCGCCGTCGAGTCGCTGTCGGTGGTGGCCGTCTCGGTGGTGGGCGGGCTGGCGTCGATCGCCGGGACCGTCCTCGGCAGCCTGTTCATCGTGGGGCTCCCGGCCTTCTTCCCCGACAGCCCCGAGATCAGCCTCGTCACCAGCGGCATCGGGGTCCTGGTCCTCCTGCTCTACTTCCCCGGCGGTCTGGTCCAGATCCTGTTCAACCTCCGCGACCTGGCCTTCGGCGGGCTCGAGCGGCGCCTGCCCCCGGGGGCCGACGAGGGCGCCGCGACCCGCCCGGCGCCACGAGGCGTGGTCGCCCTGCCGGTGCGCCCCCCGATCGACCCCGGGCTGGCCGACGCCCTCGTGGTCGACCAGGTCTCGGTGACCTTCGGGTTGGCGGCCGTCGTCCGCCGCGTCGACATCACCGTCGGGCGGGGCGAGGTGGTCGGCCTCATCGGCGCCAACGGGGCCGGCAAGACGACCCTCATGAACGCCATCGGCGGGTTCGTCCCCAGCGACGGGGACATCACCGTCCTGGGCCACGACGTCGGGCGCCGGCCGGCCCACCGCCGGGCGGCCCTCGGTCTCGGGCGGACCTTCCAGGACGCCGCCCTGTTCGGTGACCTGACCGTCAGGGAGACGGTCGCCACGGCCGTCGAGACGCGAGCGCGCGCCGGCTTCCTCACCGTGGCGATCGGGTTGCCCAAGGCCAAGCGGGTGGAGCGGTCCAAGCAGGCCCACGCCGACGAGATCCTCGACTTCGTCGGGCTCGGCCCGTACTCGGAGCGCTTCGTCAGCGAGCTGTCCACCGGCATGCGCCGGATCGTCGAGCTGGCCTGCATGGTCGCCTCCGACGCCCGGATGCTCTGCCTCGACGAGCCCACGGCGGGGATCGCCCAGCGCGAAGCCGAGGCCTTCGGCCCGCTGCTGCTGGACATCCGGGCCGAGCTCGACGCCTCGATGCTCGTCATCGAGCACGACATGCCCCTCGTGATGGCCATGAGCGACCGCATCTACTGCCTGGAGGCCGGCGCCGTCATCAGCTCCGGGCTCCCGGCCGAGGTGCGCAACGACCCGCTCGTCGTGGCGTCGTACCTCGGCACCGACGAGCGCGCCATCGCCCGCAGCGACGCCCCGGCGGAACCCCCCAACCTCATCAAGGAGAAGATCACGTGACCAGCTCGATCGGGCAGTACTGCATCAACGTGACGGACCTGGAGGCCTCGGTCGCCTTCTACTCGGCGCTCGGCCTCGAGTGCACCAGCCGCACCGAGATCCCCCAGGCCTTCGAGGCCATCCTCGAGCACGCCGGGGGCTACGGGGGCAAGATCCAGCTGGCCCAGCAGAAGGAGCCGGCCGAGCCCTTCGACCTCGGCACCGGCTTCTGGAAGCTCTACGTCAACACGCCCGACGCCGCCGGGATCTACGCCCGGGCCCTGGCCGCCGGCGGCACGGCCGTGACCGAGCCCGAGCGGATGGAGCGCTGGCCGGTGACGGTGGGCTTCGTGCGCGACCTCGACGGCTACCTCGTCGAGTTCGTCGAGCGGCACCCGTGGCCCGACGAGGCCCCGGCCGACGCCCCGTGGATCGGCCAGTACTGCCTGAACGTCACCGACATCGACGCCACCATCGCCTTCTACGAGCTGCTCGGCCTGACGTGCACGAGCCGGACCGAGATCCCCCAGGCCTTCGAGGCCATCCTCGAGGAGGCCGGCGGCGGTGGGAAGGTCCAGCTGGCCCAGCAGAAGGACCAGGACGGCCCGATCCGCATGGGGTCGATGTGGAAGCTCTACGTGAACACCGACGACCTGGAGGTCCTGCACGAAGCGGCG
>DASYLG010000037.1:0-3720 GCA_036009685.1 Iamia sp.
GGCGTGGTCGTCATCGCCGGCGCCGCGGGGGGGCGGAGGGCGGGCATGGCCACCTCGGTGGTGGCCGTGCTCGCGTTCAACTTCTTCCACACCCGGCCCTACCTGAGCTTCACCGTCGACGGGGGGCACGACGTGCTGACCCTCGGGCTCCTCCTCGTGGGCGGCGTCGTGGCCAGCGAGGCGGCCCATCGGTCCCGGCGGGCGCAGGCCGAGGAGCGGGCGGCGCGCGCCACCGTCGCCCGCGTCGGCCGCCTGGCCTCGGACCTGGCCCACGGCGCGCCTCACGACCTGGCCGGCCACGCCGAGCGCCTGGTGCGCGCCGAGGTCGGTGCGGCCCCGGTCCGGGTGGAGATCCCGGCAGGAGCCGAGCCGCTGCCGCGGGCCCACCGCGACGGGAGCCTCGACCCCGAGCCGGGGAGTCGGGTGCGGTGCTCGGCGGCCCTGCACGACGGGCCGGTCGCTTTCCCGATCACCTTCGCCGATCGCGTCTTCGGCCGGGTGGTGGTCGACGCCTCGGGCGGCGGGCTCGATCCCGACACCGTGGCCACGGTCGCCGTGCTGGTCGACCAGGTCGCACTCGCCCTGGCCCGCACCCCCGTCCCGGCGGGTCCGACCGATTCCTAGGACGCCGGGGCCGGTGGGGGGAGCGGGGGGAGGCGGATCTCGTCGAGGACGAAGAGGGTCTGGGCCGAGCGCACCTCGGGGATCTCGTGCAGCCGGACCAGCACGACGTCGCGCAGGGTGTCGATGTCGGGGCAGCGGACGAGCAGGACGGCGTCGTGGGTGCCGCTGGTGAGGCTCAGGTGGACGAGACCGGGCAGCTCGACGAGAGCGGCACGGGCCTGGGTCCAGCGCTGCTGCTCGACGTCGACGAAGACGTAGGCGGCCAGCCCGTTGCCGGCGGCGGCGGGATCGACCTCGGCCCGGAAGCCGGTGATCACGCCCCGCGACCGGAGGCCGTCGAGCCGGACGTAGGCGGTGGCCCGGCCGATGCCGGCCCGGCGGGCCAGCTCGTTCACGGCCAGGCGGGCGTCCTCCTGGAGCAGGGTGACCAGCCGCCGGTCGATGTCGTCGAGGGGTGGGTGCCGTCCGGCCACGTGCCGACCTCCGGGATCTGGACGAGACGAACGGTACTCGATCGAGTGTCGTCGAGCGGATCTGTCTCGTCAGGAGCGTGGTTCGTGGACCCATGGTTCGGCCCGAGCGAGACTGGGGCCCGAACCGGAGAGGCGACACACCCCCCATGGACACCCGGACCGATCACGCACCGCTCGAGCTGCCCGCCGACCACCCCGGCGTGAGCGACCTCGCCTACCGCGGCCGGCGGGCCGCCATCTCCGCCGTGGGCGAGACCTACCGCCCCGGCCAGGAGATCCCGGTCGTGGCCTACGCCCCCGAGGAGGACGAGGTCTGGCGGACGGTCTCGGCCGAGCTGGCCGTCCTCCACCAGGGCCTGGCCGTGGCCGCCTACCGCGACGGCGTCGCCGCCCTCGACCTCCCGACCGCCCGCGTCCCCCAGCTCGGCGCCGTGTCGGCCCGGCTGGACCGGCTCACGGGCTGGACGATCACCCCGGTGCCGGGGCTGGTCCCCACCCGCACGTTCTACGGCTCGCTGGCCGAGCGGCGCTTCTGCTCGACGCAGTACATCCGCCACCACTCGGTGCCCTTCTACACACCCGAGCCCGACGTGGTGCACGAGCTCGTCGGCCACGCCAACGCCCTGGCCGAGCCCCGGTTCGCCGCCCTCTACGAGCTGGCCGGCCAGGCCGCCCTCCGCTGCGAGACCGACGCCGCCCTGGAGGCGTTCAGCCGGGTCTTCTGGTTCAGCCTCGAGTTCGGCGTGGCGTGGGAGGACGGCGAGCTCCGGGCCTACGGGGCCGGGCTGCTCTCGTCCTTCGGTGAGATCCAGGCGTTCCGTCGGGCCGAGGTCCGCCCCCTCGACGTCCGGGCCATGGCCATCCTCGACTACGACATCACCCGGTACCAGCCGGTGCTGTTCGCCGCCGACTCGTTCGTCCACGCCCACGAGGTGCTGGCCACCTTCTTCGCCGGCTGGGACGACGACGCCCACGCCCGCCTCCTGGCCGAGACCTGACCGCGGGGGTGGGGGTACCCCTTCCTGCCGGGATGTGGGGGTGGGAGGGTGCACGCGTGGGAGCGGCGAGCGTCGTCACGCGGGAGCGGAGCTGGTTCGGGGACGCGGACCGGCGGCGGCGGACGCTGCGGCTGACCCCGCACCCCCGACAGGGCGTCACCACGCTCAGCCTGTGGGACGACCAGGAGTGCACGGGGACGATCCGGCTGGCCCACGAGGAGGTCCCGGCGCTGATCAGCGCCCTGGCCGAGTCGCTCGCCGCCGCCGCCACCCAGGCCCCGGTCGCCCCGCCCCTGGTCCTCGTGCCCCCCGGGCCGCCGACCGGCGACGTGGAGCGCTGGATGCACGCCCGCTCCCGGCCGGGCGAGCCGGCCACCTCCCCGCCGGTCAACCACCCCACTCGCCTCGACGCCTTCGAGGCCGCCCTGGAGCGCACCGGCCAGCAGCTCGGCCAGGCCGCCCGTCGCCTCGTCGACCGCATCCTCCCCCCACCCCACTGACTGGACCACGAGGTGCCTGGCACCTCGTGGTCGGTCCGCCTGGGACCGCCTCCGGTTAGAATCGGACCGTGCCTGGCGTCGACCTCGACCGCATCGAGCTGCTCGAGCTCCTCGGGATGACCCTTGCGCACCTGAACGATGCCGAAGCAAGACGAGAGGTCTCGCCACGAGTCCCGCTGTTGATGGGCATCCGGGACAAGCTCGCCCATGCCGTGCAGGAGGAGGAGACATGACCTACACCGATTCTCAGGTGTCGTCCGCCGTGGCCGCCATGGACAAGTACCGGGGGGGCGTGGATGGGGAGGTCGGTTCGGCCCTCGCCGTCGTCGGCCTGAGCGCTGAGCGGGCGGCCAAGGAAGCTCGACTCCGCGACGACATGATCCGGGTTGCCCATCGAGCGGGGGCCTCCCTCCGGCAGCTCGCCGAGGTGTCGGGCCTGGATCGCAAGTCGGTCACGGCGATCGTCGCGTCGCATCGACCGGCGGCGCAGAGCTAGCGGAAGAGGTCTTCGTCGGGGGGGCGGACGAGCTCCTCGCGGACGCTGGTCCTCGGACGGAACCACCAGTCGGGGCCGCCCCGGACGATGGCCACGGGAATGCCGTCGGCCTTGCCCATCACCAGCTCGGCGGCGCCGGCCAGCTCGTCGACCAGCGCCACCTCGGTGGCGTGGAGCTCGCGGCCGAGCGAGTCGGTCGAGCCCCGCAGGTCGACCAGGGCGGCGATGCCGGCGCAGCCGATGGCCACGTCGGTCAGGCCCCGGCGCCAGGCCCGGCCGAAGGTGTCGGACACGATCACGCCGACCTCGGCCCCGGTGCGGGCCCGCAGCCCGTCCCGGATGCGGCGAGCCGAGCGGTCGGAGTCGTCGGGGAGGAGGGCGGCCCAGCCGGCCTCGACGTTCGACAGGTCGACGCCGGCGTTGGCGCAGACGAAGCCGTGCTTGGTCTCGACGATGGTCAGATCGCCCCGGCGGCGGAGCACCCGCACCGACTCGGCCTCGACCACGGCCCGGTGCGAGCGGGGGTCGGCGGCGTCGACCTCGACCATCTTGCCCTCGGCCTTGGACACGATCTTCTGGGTGACGACCACGACGTCGCGGTCGCGCAGCTCGTCGCCCTGGGCGGCGAG
>DASYLG010000038.1:0-8845 GCA_036009685.1 Iamia sp.
ACCTCGATCCACAGGTGGGAGTCGCAGCCCGGGACGCGGCAGCCGCCGTCGCGGTGTTCGACCAGCCGCCGGGTGCGGCGGGGCACGATCCGCTGGGTGCGTCCGATCTGCACGGGATGGCCGTCGGTGTGCCAGACCGCCGCGATGTCGCCGTCGCAGGTGAGGTACCGGCGCATGGATGGCGGCAGCGCCGGGCCGGTGTGCATCTCGGCCCGCCACCGCTCGGCGTCGCCGTCGACCGGTGCCTTCAGGTGGACCAGGACCCCGGGTCGTGACGAGACCTCGGCTCCGGTGGCGTCGGTGTTCAGCACCGAGTGGGCGACGCCGACCAACGCATCGGCCCACGAGATCTTGGCGACACCGAGATCGATGTCGGTCCCGGTCGTGGAGCGGCCCTCGGCTTCGGCTCGGGCCTTGGCCGCGGTGCGTTGGACGTCGTGGAGCCGCTCCCGCGACGCCTTCAGGGCCTCCTCCACGACCTGGCCCTCGTCGGCGGGGAGGCGGATCGAGGCCCGCCACTGATCGCCTTCGTCGGTCGCGAACGAGACGCTCCGCTCCGGCCCCGACTGCCCCCGCGCGTCACGCTCGGCGATCTCGGCATCGAAGCCGTACCGGCGGGTCGCGGCCACGATCTGGTGCACCGTGGCGTTGACGGCCAGCTCGCACACCGACGCCTCGTACGCCGCCGGCGTGTAGCGGGCGACCGTGGCGGCCTGATCCAACGACAGCCCACCGGTCCGGAACGTGGACATCACCGTCGGCAGATCCGACGCCCGCCGGGCCAACGCCACGACACGACGGGCCGTCGACCGCGAGGTCCCGGCCTGCCACATCAGCCACTGGACCGGTGTGTGGATCTTCCACCCCTCCCACCACCCCTCGGCCAGAGCTGTCACCACCAGATCCACCAGCGCGCAGTCCGCCGCGTTCCGCACCCCCGCCGCGGTGGCCACGGCATCCTCGAAGGCACGGTGTACCTCCCACTCGGTTGGCGTTTCGATCGGTGATCGCATGGGAACAGGTGTACGTCTCGACACCCGTTCAGTCAACCCGAAAAACAGGTGAACCACCTCCGGGCGGGCGAAGCGGTGGGGACCGTCCGTTAGGGTCCGGCCGATGGGTCCTGCCACCGCACCGCGCCGGGTGCTGCTGGCGGGGATCGCCCGGTCGGGCACCACGTGGATCGCCAACGCCCTCAGCCACTGCGCCGGCGCCACCCTCGTCCACGAGCCGGACAACGACCGCCACCACGTCCATGCCATGGCGGCCAAGGCCCGCCTCGGTCGCTATCCCGTGTTGCGCCCGGGCGACCAGGCTCCGGCCTACGCCCGACTGTTCGAGGTCGCCTTCACCGACCCCCGTCCCGATCCCTGGGGGGATCGGCGTCGCGCCCTGGCCCGGCGCCTGGCCGGAGACGATGCCGCCGCCGTGAACCAGGTGATGGCCGAGCCCGACGGCCCGTGGCCCTGGCGGCTGCGGGCTGCCTTCCTCGCCACCACCCCCCCGCCGGCCGGCGATCCGCCCCCCGGCGCCCGCATCGTCAAGACGGTCCACGCCCCGCTCGCCGCCGAGTGGCTGCTCGACACCCTTCGCCCCGACGCCACCCTGGTGGTGGTTCGCCACCCGGCCAACGTCGTCGGCAGCTGGCGCGACCTCGGGTGGGACCTGCGCACCTTCCCCTGGCGGTCCGACGCGATGTGGCAGGCCTACGGGCCCCCGGAGGGCAACCCCGGCCCCGGCGTCCCCGACGACTTCGCCACCCGCGGCGCCTGGCACTTCGCCCTGGTGGCCAACGCCCTCGTGCTGGCGGCCGAGCGCCACGCCCTCCCGGTGGTCGACCACGAGGACGTGCTGGCGGCGCCGGCCGCCCGCCTGGGCGAGCTGGCCGCGTGGCTCGGGCTGACCTGGACCGACGAGGCCGAGGCCTGGGTGCGCGATCGCGACCAGCCCGGCGAGGGCTACGAGATCCACCGGGTGGCCGCCGACGAGCGGGGCCGGTGGCGGTCCCGCCTCCCCGCCGACGAGCTGGCGCTGGTGGCCGACGTCGTCGGGCGCTTCCCGCGGCTGCGCGACCGCTGGGACCTGACCCCGGCCCCGCCGGCGGCCGCCCCGGCTCGGGCCCGGTGGGTCGTCGGGCCGGTGCGGGCCACGGGCCCGGATCCCGAGGGCTGGCACACCGTCGCCGCCGACGTCGATGGCACCGAGGCGGCGTTCTCGCTGCACGCCATCGCCCCGGCCACGCGGCCGGAGTCCTTCCTCACCTTCATGACCCCGCCGGCGGTGGCCGCCGGGGCCGACCTGGGGACCACGGCGTCGGTCGACCCGACGTGGGCCGCCGGCGTCGACCGGGCGGCCGGGATCCTGGGGCCGTGGCTGGGCGCCGAGGGCCGCCCGTCGATCCATGCCCCGCGCTCCCCGGTCGGTGACCGCCCGCCCCGGGGCCGGACAGGACTCTGCTTCACCGGCGGGATCGACTCCTTCTGGAGCCTCCTCCGGGGGGGCCACGACCCCACCGACCTGGTCTACGTCTGGAGCTACGACCTCCCGCTCGACGACGACGCCCGAGGTGCGGTGCAGGGGGCCATGCTCGACGACGTGGCCGCCGCCCACGGCCTCGGGGTGGTGCACGTCCGCACCGCGGCCCGCCGCCACCCCCACGTCGGCCACGTCGCCTGGGGCTTCCACCACGGCGCCGCCCTCGGCGCCGTCGGCATCGTCCTCGGCGACCACCTCGATCGGCTCGTCATCCCCCCGAGCTACCCGGCGTCCAGCACCCTGCCGTGGGGCTCGTCGTCCCACCTCGATCCGCTCTGGTCGGTTCCCGGCGTCATCGACATCGTCCACCCCGCCTCGAGCCAGGTCCGGCTCGACCGGGTGCTGGAGATCGCCGACGAGCCCCTCGTCCACCGGCATCTGCGGGTCTGCTGGGAGCGGCTCGAGCCCGGCGTCAACTGCGGCCGCTGCGAGAAGTGCGTGCGCACCATGGTGATGCTCACCGCCGCCGGCCGCCTCGACGACGTGCAGACCCTCCCCGACGCCGAGGACCTGCCGGCGGCCATCGCCGCCCTGGTGCCGCTGCCGCCGCACAGCCTGGAGTTCTGGTCGGTCCTGGTCGACGAGCGGGTGCCCGCACCGGTCCGCCACGCCGTCCAGGACGCCCTCGACGCCTCCCCCGGGCCGGCCTGACCCGTTCGGAACCCCCGGGGTGGCGCGATGGGGCGGCCCGTGGGCTCGATGCCGTGGCGGTGACCGCGTCGGCCCGGTGGCGGGCCCGGGATGACCTCGTCCGGGTGGTCAACCGCGGCGTCGGGGCCGCGACCTGGTGCCGGCCATCACCCGTGCCCTGCACCCCGTCGTTCCGAAAACGGCCTGCCGCGCCGGGCGATGCCGCGGCTGGCGGAGATCGAGCTGTTCGCGCCCGTCGTCAACAAGGTGACCGAGCTCGCCCGTCGGGCCCGTCCGGCGGCCAGCTCGAGCGAGGCCACCGGGGCGACCTCGACCGCAGCCGTCGCCAGCGCGAGGTGCGGGGTCCGAGCGGCTTCGGCGACGAGCTGCGCGTCGCGCTGGTCGACGGCCCGTCGACCTGGGGCGGACTGACGCTGCTGCGCCACGCCGAGCGACCCCACATCACCGACGCCGAGGTCGGGTTCGTCGCCACGCTCTCGAGCATCCTCGCCGACGGGCTCCGGCGGTTGGTCGTCGGGTCGACCGGCGGCGACGACCGGTCGGGTCCCGGTCTGCTCGTCCTCGCCCCTGACGGATCGGTGGAGCTCGAGAACCAGGCGTTCCCCTTCGTCGAGCACGGCCCTGCGCCGTCTCGCCCCAGGGCCAGATGGCCGAACCTTGTGCGACTGTGCCCGTACTGCGGCGACACTCGCACAAGGTTCGAGGGGTCAGGCGGCGGCCCGGGACCGGCGGGTGGGATCGCTGGCGGCCAGCCAGCTGGTGGCCACGGCCAGGGCCGGCAGCCCCAGCACGAGGGCCGCCAGGTGGACGGTCGGGACGTGGCTCAGGCGGCTGGTCTGGCCCCAGTAGCCGGCGACCACGGCCGCGGTCGCGATCGAGGCCCCGAGCACGGCGCCGATGCCGGCGAGCAGCCCGGCAGTGGAGGCCTGCACCTGACGGCGGGTCCGCCCCGATGCGCCGATGGCGGCCAGGGTCCGGGCGTCGCGCTCCCCCTCGCTGCGCACCAGGCCGAGGGTGAGGGCGACGATGCCCAGGGCCAGCCCGGCGCCCAGGCCGGTGGCGACGGTCCGGAGGGTGCGGAGGCCGGTGCTCTGGTCGCGACCCTCGACCGACAAGCCCTCGTCGGCGGCCACGGCACGGGCGCGGCCCACGGCATCGCCGTCGATGGGCCCGTCGGCCTCGACCAGCCAGCCCGCCCGCTGGGTCGAGAGACCGGCGGCGGCCAGGCCCGCCTCGGTGATCAGGGTGCGGGGGGCCGACGAGTGGTCGGGCAGGTCGATGTGCTGCACCTGGCCGGCGGGGACGGGCTCGCCCCGGTAGGGGCTCCTCTCGCCCAGCTCGCCGACGATGTGGACCACGCCGGCCTGCGTCGTCAGGAGCAGCGTGTCGGCGGGGATCGAGTCCTCGTCGATGCCGAGGTGCCGGAGGAGCTCGGGGGTGGCCACGAAGATCCGCCCGGCGTCGCGGATGGTGTGGGCGCTGACGGGGCGGCCCAACAGGGCGACGCCCACCTGGGCCACGCCGTCGGCCCGGCCGGTCCGGCCGGCGGCCACGGCCAGGTCGAGGGGGACGACGGTCGGGTCGTCCCCGCCGTCATCGCCCACCGCCGCGGCGATGCGGTCGGCGACGGCGTCGAGCCGCGTCACCTCGGCGTCGGGGATGGCGGGCACCTGCAGGGCGGCCGCCTTCGGCGGTGCCGCCCACACCGCCAGCTGGTCCGGTGCCAGGTTGCCCCGGTCGACGCCGGGCTCGGCCGCGGCGGCCAGCAGCACCACGGCGACCGCCATCCCCAGCGCCAGGCTCACCGCGCCCAGCGCCGCCGAGGCGCGCCCCTCGGCACGGGCCAGGTCGCGGGCCGGCAGCCGGACCCCGATGGGCAAGCGGCCGGCCAGCCGGGCGACCCCGCGCAGGGCGGGACCGGCGAGGAAGAGGGTCGATGCACCCATGGCCAGGAGGCCGGGGACGAGGAGCACCGGGGTGACCTTGTCGGCCACGGGGTCGATGCCCTCGCCGATGCCGGCCAGGCCGGCGAGCACCAGGACGCCGCCGGCGACGATCGACCGATGGGCGCGCCGGGGCGCCGGTGGCCGGCCCGACAGCGCCGTCACCACCGGGAGCCGGGCCACGGCCCGGGCCGGCCACCACGCCGCGGCCGTCGCCGTGACCAGGGCGAGCACGGGACCGGCGACGACGAGCCCCACCGGCACGGCGAAGCGGTCGATGCGGTGCTCGGCCGGACCCTCGAGGGCCCCGGCGGCGGCGATCCAGGCGATCAGGCCCGTGGCCGTGCCGGCCAGCCCGGCGACCAGGCCGACCCCGATGCCGTGGGCGAGCATGGCCGAGCGCAGGTGGCGATCGGTCGCGCCGACCGCGGCCAGCAGCCCCAGCTGGCGCTGGCGACGCTGGGCCACCGTGATGAAGGCCGCCCCTGCCACCAGGCTGACCAGCAGCAGGGCGATCGTGGCCACCACCAGGACGCCGAGGGCCGCGGTGGTGCCCTCGTCCTGCCCCCGGGGCTCGGTGAACACGGGCCCGGGCCGGGCCGTGGGGTGGAAGGTGCGGGCCCGGTCGGGGTCGGCCCGCACCAGCAGGGTCACCCGCTGAGGGTCGGGCAGCCCCGCCGGGTCGACGAGGGCGAACGAGTCGTCGAGGTCGGCGGGATCCTCGACCAGGCCCACCACCAGCCGGGAGACGCCGCCCAGCTCCACCTCGTCGCCGACGTCGGCGCCCAGGAGGCTCACCAGGTCGTCGGTCAGCGCCACCTCCCTCGGTGCATCGGGCCGGCGCCCCGACCGCACCGCGACCATGGCGCCGCTGTAGGCACCGTCGACCTCGTGGGCGCGCAGCTCGACCTGTTCCGTCGCGCCGGGAACCGCCTCCGACGACTGTCTGATGACGTCGATGGTGCCGAACCACTCCCGCGCCTCGGTCAGGTAGGCATCGACGGCGGCCGAACGTTCGACCTGGGTCTCGATGCGGTGGTCGGCCGTGCCCATCTCGGCGTCGCGCGACGGAGCCACCAGCGCGGCTCCGGTCGAGGCGAAGACGGCGGCGCCCACCGATGCGGCGATGAGGACCGTCACCAGCACCTGCGAGCGCCACTCCCGCCGGAGCAGCCGCACCGACCAGCGACCCACGGCTCGCCGGGCCGAGGCGCTCACCGGCCGGCGTCCGAGGACAGCAGGCTGTCCGGGCCCGGCTGGGGCGCGGTCTGGTCGACGACGTGACCGTCGCGCAGGAACACGATGCGATCGGCCCACGAGGCGAGCTGGGCGTCGTGGGTGACGACGACCCCGGCGACACCGTCCTGGCACGCCTTGCGCAGCAGTCGCATCACCGCCTCGCCGTTGGCGGAGTCGAGGGCGCCGGTCGGCTCGTCGGCCAGCAGGAGCTGGCGGTCGCCGACGGTGGCCCGGGCGATGGCGACCCGCTGGCGCTCGCCGCCCGAGAGGTCGTCCGGGAACCGGTCGGCGTGGTCGGCCAGGCCCAGTCGGTCGAGCGCCTCCCGTGCCGCCGGACGGGCCCGCCGGACCGGGATGCCGTCGAGCTCCAGGGGCAGCGAGACGTTCTCGGCCGCGGTCAGGCCGGACAGGAGGTTGAAGTCCTGGAAGACGAAGCCGACCCGCTGGCGCCGGAGACGGGCCCGGTCGTTGCGCGACAGGTCGGCCAGACGGGAGCCGTCGACGACGACGTCACCGCTCGACGGCTCCTCCAGGCTCCCGGCGATGGTGAGGAGGCTGCTCTTGCCCGACCCGCTCGGGCCCATCACGGCGACGAGCGTGCCCGGCTCGACGGCCAGGTCGATGTGGGCGAGGGCGTGCACCTCGGCGGCACCGGTGCCGTAGACCTTGGACACGTCCCGCAGCTCCAGGGCCGTCATCGCCGGCTCCCGATCTGGCGGCGCAGGCGCTCAGGCGCGGTCCGGGGCCGGGAGGCGGGGGCCGCCCGCTCGCCGTCGGCGCCCCGGGGGAGGCGGGCCAGCCGGCCGTCGACGGCGTCGAGCCAGCGGATCAGGCCATCGAGGCGGAACAGCTCGGCGTCGACCACCAGGGCGAGGCCCAGGTCGTCCTCGCCCACATCGCCCTTGAGCCGGGTGTACTGCTGCATCAGCTCGACCAGCTGGCGCCGGTGCGTCTGGAGGAGCTCGGTCACGTCGACGTCGGTGAGCCGCAGGGCCACCAGCACCTTGATGACGAGCTCGTCCCGCGGGGGCGCCGACATGTCCGGTGGGGTGCGCAGCCACTCCTCCAGCTCGGACCCGCCCGCCTCGGTGAGCCGGAAGGTGCGCTGCGGGCCCTCGTCGTCGTCGGCCGCCTCGACCAGGCCGTCGCGCTCGAGCCGGTTGAGGGTCGTGTACACCTGCCCGACGTTGAGGGGCCACATCTCCCCCGTCCCCGCCTCGAACTCCTGCCGTAGCTGGAGCCCGTACTTGGGCCCCTCGCGCAGGAGGGCCAGCAGGGCATGACGGACGCTCATCGGAGGGCCTTGCGAAGTAGCATACTCGGTATCCTATGCCGCAGACTCCGAGCGTCAAGTCACCTCCGCTCCGCTAGGGCCGCTCCGGCGCGGCGGTGGCCCGGGTGAGCGTCTCGATGGCCCAGGTGACGTCGTCGGCGGCGTCTTCGGGCCCCAGCCCGAGCCGGTCCACCTGCTCCAACAGGGTGGCCGACGAGGTCAGGACCAGGGCGACGCGCAGGAGACGCTGGCCCTCCTCGCTCTCGATGTCCACCCCCGCCTCGGTCAGCCCTCGGGCCGCGTCCTGTCGGCGCCGGTCGGAGCGTCGGAGACGCAGGTCCCGTCCCCCCGTGCTCAGCTGCGCCGACCGCAGGGCGGGGAGGTTCTCGGCCAGCTCGGCCCACATCCGGCGCATGAAATCGCCCAGGTTCCGCCCGGGCACGATCGCCTCGTCACCGAGCCAGGAGCGGGTCTGGCGGTCGACCGAGGAGGCGCTCGCATCGAGCAGGGCCTCCTTGCTGGCGAAGTGCCGGTAGATGGTCGCCGTGGACGTCCCCGCCCGACGGGCCACGGCCGGCACCGACAGGTTGGCCGGGTGCTCCTCGGCGAGCAGGCCGTTCACGGCGTCGACGATCCGCCGCCGGGTGTCGGCCACGTGCGCGGCGCGGAGACCGGAGGGCTCGTCCGCTCGTCGTGCCATCAGCGCCTCACCTCCTGGTGTCACCGTGTCCGCCATGATCGCATGTCCCGACGGCGGGTCGCGGCGACGGCCACGCTGCCTGCGGCCAGGAGCACGGCCGCGAGGATCGCCAGCGGGCGGAGATCGCGGCCGGTGCGGGCGAGCCCGGCTCCCGGCGTGGGCGTCGAGCCGGCCGAGCCACCCACGCCGCTCGCGCCGCTCGCCGTCGTGGTGGACGTCGGTGTCGTCGTGGTGGTCGTCGACGTGGAGGTGGTGGTCGGGGCCGCGACCACCAACGTCGCCGTGCCCGTCGCCGAGCCGAGCGTGGCCGTCACCACGTGGACACCGGGGAGCTCCGCCGTGCAGACGGCGCCCGTGCACGACCCGTCCGGTCCGATCGAGAGCCTCAGGTCGACCGGGGCATCAGCCCGGTCGGTGCCGCCCGGGTCGAGGGGCTCCACCGTGTTGCGCTGCGAGCCACCAGGCGCGATGGTCGCCGTCGACGGCGACACCACCAGCTGCGTC
>DASYLG010000039.1:0-3846 GCA_036009685.1 Iamia sp.
GCGCCATGTCCTGGCCGGTGACACCGAGGCCGCCCTCGCCACCGTCGAGCTCTACGTGGGCTCCCCCTTCGAGACCGCGGCCCACTGGTTCCGGGCCTGGATGCTGGCCGAGGCGGGGCGAGCCACCGAAGCCGTCGCCCAGCTCGAGGCCCTGGACGGCGCGCTGCGGGAGGACTGGTTCCGGCTCCCGCTCGTCACCGCCGCCCTGCACGCCGCCGGGCTGGCCCGCTCCGTGGCCCAGGTCGAGCGGCTGCTGCCGCTCGCCCGACCCCTCTCCGGCTTCCTGGCCTGCACCGGCTCGGGTGGGATCGTCGTCGGACCCGTCGACCTGGCCCTCGCTCGCGCCGAGCTCGTGCTCGGGGACACCGCCGCCGCCCGCCGTCACCTCGACGCCGCCACCGCCATGGCCGTCCGGTTGGAGGCGACCCCGTGGGTGGAGCGGGCCGCCGCCCTGCGGGTCGAGCTCGACGCCGCCGGCTGACGTCCCACCCGGCTTCCATCGGCTTCCCACCGGGCCGGCGGAGGGTGGCGTCATGGACACGACCCCAGACCTCAGCTTCTACTTCGCCATCCACCGCAAGATGCGCTCCGACATCGCCCGGGCGGCCACCGCCGTCGCCACGGCCACCGAGGAGGACCGATCCGGACGGCTGGGCCCGCTCGCCCGCTGGGTCGCCGGGTTCACCCACGAGCTGGTCGAGCACCACTTCGTCGAGGACCGGTTCTTCTTCCCCGAGCTGCGCCGCCGGGTGCCGGCCGCGACCGGCGTGCTCGACGCCCTCGATGCCGAGCACCACGTCCTCGACGACCTGCTCGACCGCTGGCCCGCGGCCATCGCCGCCCTCGCCGATCGCCGCCCGGCCTTCGACGCCGCCCACCACGAGGCCGTCGAGATCACCCAGGGCCTGGCCGACCTGCTCGGACCCCACCTCGACCGGGAGGACGCCGACGTCCTCCCGCTGTTCTGGCGGCACATGAGCGGGACCGAGTACGACGCCCTCCAGCAGTCGGCCTTCGACGGCGGCAAGAAGACGGGCCTCGGCTTCGTCGTGCCGTGGAACGCCTCGTGCGTCGATGGCGCCGAGCGGGAGGCCGTGCTGGCCCAGGCCGGGCTCCCGATGCGGGTGATCCTGCGGCTCACCGAGGGGCGCCACCAGCGGCTCGTCGCCGCCGCCTTCCCGGCCGGGATGCTTGACCCTCGGGTCAGGTGTCCATAGGTTCCGCGGCGATGCCTGCCTCGCGCTCGGTCGACATGCTCGTGGTCGGGGCCGGGTTCGCCGGCCTCTACATGGTCCACCGGGCGCGGGGGCTGGGCCTCGACGTCGAGGGCGTGGAGGCCGGCGAGGGCGTGGGCGGCACCTGGTACTGGAACCGCTACCCCGGCGCCCGCTGCGACGTCGAGAGCCTCGAGTACTCGTACTCGTTCGACGACGACCTCCAGCAGGAGTGGGAGTGGACCGAGCGCTACGCCACCCAGCCCGAGATCCTCCGCTACGTCGAGCACGTCGCCGACCGCTTCGACCTGCGCCGGTCCTTCCGGTTCGGCACCCGGGTGCTCGCCGCCACGTGGTCGGAGTCGACGTCGCGGTGGACGGTCGAGACCGATGCCGGCGACGCCTACGACGCTCGTTTCGTGGTCATGGCCACCGGATGCCTGTCGATGCCGATCGACCCGCAGATCCCCGGGCTGGAGACCTTCGCCGGCGAGGTCCTCTTCACCAGCCGCTGGCCCCACGTGGAGCCCGACCTGGTCGGAAGGCGGGTCGGCATGGTCGGCACCGGGTCGTCGGCGGTGCAGTCGATCCCGCTGATCGCCGAGCGGGCCGCGGCCCTGACCGTCTTCCAGCGCACGCCCACCTATGCCGTGCCGGCCCACAACCACCCCCTCGCCCCGGAGGAGCAGGCTGCCGTCAAGGCCCGCTACCCCGAGCTGCGGGCCGAGGCTCGGCAGATGGCGATCGCCACCGGCTCGCGCGTCCCCCGCATCGACGCGGCGACGTTCGAGGTCGACGAGGCCACCCGGCACCAGCGCTTCGAGCAGGCCTGGGAGTGGGGCGGCCTGCCGTTCCTCGGGGCCTTCAACGACCTGATCATCGACCCCGCGGCCAACGAGACGGCGGCCGAGTTCGTCCGGGCCAAGATCCGCGAGCAGGTCTCGGACCCCGAGGTCGCCGAGCGCCTCACCCCCCGCCAGGTCATCGGCTGCAAGCGGCTCTGCGTCGACTCGGGCTACTACGCCACCTTCGACCAGCCCCACGTCCGCCTGGTCGACGTGGGGGCCACGCCGATCCGGTCGGTGACGCCCGGGGGCGTCCAGCTCGACGACGAGCACGTCGACCTCGACGTGCTCGTGCTGGCCACCGGGTTCGACGCCATGACCGGCGCCCTCGACCGCATCGACATCCGGGGCCGGGGCGGCGTCACCCTGCGCGAGACGTGGGCGGACGGGCCCACCACCTACCTCGGCCTCGGCGTCCACGGGTTCCCCAACCTGTTCACCGTCACCGGCCCGGGCAGCCCGTCGGTGCTGGCCAACATGGTCGTGGCCATCGAGCACCACGTGGACTGGATCACCGACACCGTGGCCCACCTGGACGGGACCGGGCGGGCCACCATCGAGGCCGAGCGGGAGGCGCAGGAGGAGTGGGTCGCCTACGTCAACGACGTGGCCTCGTTCACCCTGTTCCCGACGTGCGGGTCCTGGTACCTGGGCGCCAACGTCCCGGGCAAGCCCCGGGTGTTCATGCCGCTGATCGGCTTCCCCGGCTACGTCCAGCAGGTCTCCGACATCGTGGCGTCCGGCTACCGCGGCTTCACCCTCACCTGAGCCGCCCCGAGCTGGTGATCAGATCCGGCGGACCGGCGACTACTCGTCCATCCGGTCGATCCGGTTGAGCGTCGACGCCCTGATCCGGCTCTTCGTCCGGTCGCTCCTCGTCTTGAAATCGAGCCAGTCGCCTCTGGTGACGTACTCACCCACACCTTCGATGACGTCCTGGGTGCCGTTCGTGAACATGAGCAAGAACTTGGCCATCGAGCCTCCAAGGCGGGATGAGATCGGCTTCAGGGCTGATCATGTCAGGGGGGTGTGACAGCCAGGCTCTCTCGGGGTGGGGCGGGCCTCAGGTCGTGGGGCCGAAGCGCTCGACGGTGATGGTCCTCGGGTCGACGCCGAGGGCGACGAGGTGGGCGCCGGCGGCCTCGCAGAAGCCGCTGCTGCCGCAGATGAACGTGTACTGGCCGGGACGGACCGACGGCGCCAGGTCGTCGGCGGCGAGGCGGCCGGCGGGGCGATCCTCGGGCCCGACGGCCCGGCTGTAGGCCAGCGTCACCTCGGGGCCGGGGAGCTCGGCGGCGTAGAGGAGGTCGTCGGGCGTGCGGGCGGCGACGACCAGCCGCACGAGGCCGGAGCGGTCCGCCGTCCGGGCCAGGCGCAGCATGCTCATCAGGGGCACGACACCCGACCCGCCACCGACCAGCAACGCCGGTCCGTCGGCGGGCGACCAGGCGAAGCGGGTGCCGATCGGGCCCCGCAGCTCGAGCTCGTCGCCCACCTCGGCCCCGTCGTGGAGGAAGGTGGACACCTCGCCCTCGTCCAGCCGCTCGACGGTGAGGTCGATGGTGGCCTCGTCGGTCGGGGCCGAGGCCACCGAGTACGAGCGGGCCGCCGAGTACCCGTCGGGGGCGGTGAGGCGGAGGACGACGTGCTGGCCGGCCCGGTGGCCGAGCGGGGCGGGCAACCGCAGCGTGAACGTCTTGGCCCGGGCCGTCTCGGTGGTGATCCGCTCGACGGTGCCGGTGAACCACGGCGAGCCGCCGATCGGGGCGGGGGAGCTCATGGCGTCA
>DASYLG010000040.1:0-5337 GCA_036009685.1 Iamia sp.
CCCCCCGACGCCTCGCACCAGGTCACAGCAGTGGAGGGGGGCGACGACGGGTTCCTGGATCGTCAGCCCTGGATGATCCCGGCCAGCGCGCCAGACGTGACCGTTGACACCTCTGGGTCAGATCCGTATGGTGCAGGTCACACCGTGGAACCGCTTCCACAGGACATCGCCTGCCGAAGGGAGGACCCGAGCCATGGCCACCATCGCCGAGGTCGCAGCCCGGGCGGGCGTCGGGGCGGGGACGGTGTCGCGGGTCCTGAACCACAGCCCCAAGGTCTCCGAGACGACGCGGGCCCGGGTGCAGGCGGCCATCGCCGAGCTCGGCTACCGGCCCAACCCGCTGGCCCAGGGCCTGTCGCGCGGACGCTGCCGGACGCTCGGCGTCGTCGTCCCGTACTTCACGACGCCGTCGCCGGTGGAGCGGCTGCGGGGCGTCGCCGCCGCGCTCGACGGCGCCCAGCACGACCTGGTGATCTTCAACGTCGAGTCCGTCGCCCACCGCGACGACTTCCTCGGCACCCTCGACCGGCGCGACCGGGCCGACGGGCTGCTGCTGATGTCGTTCCCGCCGCCGCCGGCGGACCTGGCCCGCATCGTGACGGCGGGCGTCCCCGTGGTGCTGGTCGACGCCGTGGCCGAGGGCGTGTCGTCGGTCGTGGTCGACGACGTCGCCGGCGGGCGCATGGCCACCGAGCACCTCCTCGGGCTGGGCCACGAGCGCATCGCCTTCATCGGCGGCGACCCCGACGAGCCGCTCGGGTTCACCTCGGCCGACGATCGCGAGCTCGGCTTCCGCCAGGCCATGGCCGACGCCGGAGTGGAGGTCGACGAGAGCCTCGTCCGCTACGGCACCCACGCCCGTGAGGTGGCGGTGGCGATCGCCAAGGACCTGCTCCGCCAGGCCGCCCCGCCCACCGCCGTCTTCGCCACCGCCGACGTCCAGGCCCTCGGCGTGATCGAGGCCGTCCGCTCGCTCGGGCGCCACGTGCCCGACGACCTCTCGGTCATCGGCTTCGACGACATCGAGCTGTCCGCCTACGTCGGACTCACCACCGTCCGCCAGCCCCTCTTCGAGAGCGGGCAGCTGGCGACCCGCCTCCTCCTCGAGGCGCTCGCCGGCGACACGACCCCCACCGTCCACGTCCACGAGCTCCCGCTCGAGGTCGTGGTGCGGTCCACCACCGGCCCCCGCCCCCCGGGCGGGGGACCGACCTGATCCACCCCACCAGGAGGACACACCCACATGGACAGACGACGCCGAGGGCCGGCACGGACCCTCCTCACCATCGCACTGGCGGTCAGCCTCCTCGGCGCCGCCTGTGCCGACGACGACAAGGACGACGAGGCCTCCGGCGGAGGAGGTGACGGCGGCGGGGGCGACAAGGTCGTGACCATGGCCGGGCCGGAGGTCGAGGTCGAGGCCCAGGGCCTCAAGGACTCCTTCGCCGCCTTCGAGGAGGAGACCGGCATCACCATCGAGTACTCGGGCGACCGCAGCTTCGAGGAGCAGATCGGTGGCCAGGTCGACGGGGGCAACGCCCCCGACATCGGCTTCTTCCCGCAGCCGGGCAAGATCGCCGACTTCCAGGAGGACCTCGTCCCCATCCCCGAGGAGATCGCCAGCACCTTCACCGGCCTGCCGGAGGGCCTCCTCGATCGGGCCACCATCGACGGTGACCTCTACGGCGTGCCGGCCAAGGCCGACCTCAAGAGCCTGGTCTGGTACGACCCGGCGGCCTTCGAGGAGAAGGGCTACACGGTGCCCGAGACCATGGAGGACCTGCTCTCGATGGCCGACGAGATGATCGCCAACGGCGACACCCCGTTCTGCATCGGCATCGGCTCCGACGCCGCCACCGGCTGGCCCATGACCGACTGGATCGAGGACTTCATGCTGCGGCTGAAGGGCCCCGAGGTCTACGACCAGTGGGTGAGCCACGAGATCCCGTTCGACGATCCGGACGTGGTCGAGGTCGTCCAGTACGTCTACGACCTGTGGGCCACCGACGGCATGGTCTACGGCGGGCTCGAGAACATCGCGGCCACGCCCTTCGCCGACGCCGGCCTCCCCCTCCTCGACGGCGAGTGCATGATGCACCGCCAGGGAAACTTCTACGCCGCCAACTGGCCCGAGGGCACCGAGATCGGTGAGGACGGCGCCGTCAACGCCTTCTACCTGCCCACCTTCGCCGACCAGGACTTCGGCCAGGTCACCCTCAGCGGTGGCATCTACGCCGTCGCCTTCAGCGACCGGCCCGAGGTCCTCGACGTGCTGGAGTTCATCGGCAGCGTCGAGTACGCCGACGCCCGGGCCCCCGTCGGTGGCTTCCTGGCCCCGAACCAGGAGACCGACACCAGCCTGTACCCCTCGGAGATCGAGCAGACCTTCGCCGGGATCCTGGCCGACGCCGACCCGGTCCGCTTCGACGCCAGCGACCTGATGCCCGGCGCCGTGGGCGCCGGGACGTTCTGGACCGCCGCCGTCGACATCGTGTCCGGCAACAAGACGGTCGAGGAGGCCCTCACCTCGGTCGAGGAGAGCTGGCCCTCCTGATCCGCGGAGGGTGGGCCCGGCCGCGGGGCCGGGCCCACCCGGGCGGTACCCCGGGACCCTGACGTCATGGCGCAGCTCCTCAAGACCCTCCTCCAGGTCGCCGCCCTCGTCGGCGGCACCATCGGCCTGTTCGTGGCGGCCAACGCCGTCGTCGACCTGGCCCGCACCCGCTTCACCCTGTACTCCGTCCTGGCCGGGGCCGTGGTCGGCGTGCCCGCCGGCGCCCTCGCCAACAGCGGCGGCTGGTTCAAGGGCGGGGCCCTGTGGCCCGTCGGCGGGGCGATCCTCGGCGCCGGGGTCGGCGCCCTGCGGGCCCGGTTCCGACAGCCGACGCCCGAGCGGGCGCAGCGGATCCCCGATCGGTGGCGGCCGGCCATCTTCCTGTTCCCGGCGCTGTCGTTCCTCTTCGTGGGGCTCGTCGTGCCGGCCGTGCGGACGATCTACCTCAGCTTCCGCAGCCGCCGGGGCGAGGAGTCCGTCGGCCTGGAGAACTACCGGTCGATCCTGGGCGACTCGGACGTCTTCAGCCTCGACGGCGTGGGCGCCATCTTCTCCAGCCGCCTCTTCCTCGTCGCCGCCGTGATCGTCGTCGCCGCCGTCGCCTACGTCGTGCTGCGGGGGCCGGTCCGGGGGCGGGGCGCGGACATCGGCGGGCCGGTGCCCGTCATGTCCCTCGGCACCGCCGGTGCCCTGTTCGTGCTGGCCATGATGGGGGCGCTGCGGGGCGTCATCTGGAACAACCTCTTCTGGGTCGTCTTCGTCACCGGGTTCAGCACGGTGCTGGGCCTCGCCATCGCCGCCCTGGCCGACCGGGCCGCGGGGGAGTCGGTGGCCAAGTCGCTCATCTTCATGCCGATGGCGATCAGCTTCGTGGGCGCCAGTGTGATCTGGCGGTTCGTCTACGCCTTCGTGCCCGCCGGCGGCGACCAGATCGGGCTGCTCAACGGGGTGTGGGTCGGCGCCGGCGGCGAGCCGCAGGCGTGGATCCAGAACCGGCCGTGGAACTCGATGTTCCTCATCTTCATCCTCATCTGGATCCAGACGGGGTTCGCCATGGTGCTGCTGTCGGCCGCCATCAAGGGCGTCCCCCACGAGCTGGTCGAGGCGGCCCAGGTCGACGGGGCGTCCGAAGGCCAGATCTTCTGGCGGGTCACGTTGCCGTCGATCCGCCCCACCCTCGTGGTCGTGGTGACGACCCTCATCGTCACCGTGCTCAAGGTCTACGACATCGTCAAGGTCATGACGAACGGCGAGTTCGGCACCAGCGTCATCGCCAACCAGATGTTCCAGGAGGCCTTCATCGGCCGCGAGCTGGGCAAGGGCTCGACCCTCGCCGTGCTGCTGTTCATCGCCGTGCTCCCGCTGATGGCCTTCAACGTGGCCCGCGTCCGACGGGAAGGAGTGGCATGACCGCCATCGATCCGGTGGAGGCGGCGGCGCCCGGCCTGACCGCCGACCAGCCCCTCGGCGAGCCGGTGACGGCGCGGGCCTACCGTCGCCTGCGAGCCCTGCCCACGTTCGTGCTCTGGGGCCTGGTCGCCATCTGGAGCCTGCCCACGCTCGGGATGCTGGTGTCGTCGTTCCGCCCCGAGGACGAGGTCAAGACCAGCGGGTGGTGGACCGTCGTGTCCGACCGGTCGCTGACGCTCGCCAACTACGACGCCGTCTTCTCCACCTCCGGCACCGATGCCCCCAACATGTGGGGCCACTTCCTGAACTCGATGGCCATCACCATCCCGGCGACCCTGATCCCGCTGGCCTTCGCCGCCTTCGCGGCCTACGCCTTCGCCTGGATGGACTTCCCGTTCCGGCGGGGGACCTTCGTGTTCGTGGTCGGCCTGCTCGTCGTGCCCCTGCAGATGTCGCTGGTGCCGCTGCTGCAGCTGTCCACCGGCGGGGCCCACATCAGCGCCTTCGGGGAGACGTTCACCCTGTTCCCCGATCTGGACCTGGCCGGCAAGCCGGCATCGGTGTGGCTCACGCACATCGCCTTCGGCATGCCGCTGGCGATCTTCCTGCTGCACAACTACATCGCCGGGCTGCCCGCCGACCTCATGGAGGCGGCCCGCATCGACGGGGCCGACCACCCCACCATCTTCTGGCGGCTGGTGCTGCCGCTGTCGGTGCCGGCCCTGGCCGCCTTCGCCATCTTCCAGTTCCTGTGGGTGTGGAACGACTACCTGGTCGCCTCCACCTTCCTGGGCACGTCGCAGGACGCCGCCCCCATGACGGTGCGGCTGGCGACCCTGTCGGGCTCGCGGGGCCAGGACTGGCACCTGCTCACCGCGGCCGCCTTCGTGTCCATCGCCCTGCCCGTCGCCGTGTTCTTCGGGCTCCAGCGCTACTTCGTGCGCGGCCTCCTGGCCGGCTCGGTGAAGGGATGACCTGAATGGCCTCCGTGACCCTCGACCAGGTCAGCAAGCAGTACCCGAACGGCGCCTATGGCATCCGGGACATCTCGCTCGAGGTCCTCGACGGCGAGCTGCTGGTGCTCGTCGGGCCCTCGGGCTGCGGCAAGTCGACGGCGCTGCGCTGCGTCGCCGGGCTGGAGGACGTCACCCACGGCCGGCTGCTCATCGGCGACCGGTCCGTCGAGCACCTGCCGCCCAAGGACCGCGACATCGCCATGGTGTTCCAGAACTACGCGCTCTACCCGCACATGGACGTCTTCGACAACATGGCTTTCGGCCTTCGCCAGCGGCGGCTGCCGAAGGAGGAGATCGAGCGCCGGGTGCTCTGGGCCTCCCGCACGCTCGGGCTCGAGGAGACACTGCGGAAGAAGC
>DASYLG010000041.1:0-3180 GCA_036009685.1 Iamia sp.
CCTCGGGGGGCACGGTCGACCCCCCGGCGTCGCTGCGGGCGGCGGGGATGCCCTCGGCGTCCGGGTCGTCGGGGAAGGTCCCCAGGACGGTGGCCGAGTTGCTGACGTCGTCGGGGGCGCGCACCACGCCGACCAGGGCGATCAGGAGGCCACCGAGCCCGATGACGACGATCAGGGCCAGCACGACGACCGGCCCCCGGTAGGGGCCGAGCCCGGGCTCGGTGCGGCGGGGCGGGTCCTCGGCCTCGGCGTCGCCCACCTCAGCCGTCCCCGCCGGCGGGGACGAGGGCCCGGGTGGGCGGCGAGACGAAGTGCTCGGAGAGGTTGCGCAGCGTCTCGCCGGGTCCGGCGTCCACCACGCCCTCGGCGCCGAGGGCCACCGCCCGGGCCACCGCCCGGGGCCAGTCGACGGGGCGGACGAGCGACGCCGCCAGCGCCGGGGCGACCTCGGCCGCCTCGGTCAGCACCGGCCCGGTCGAGCAGACCACCGGGACCGCGGGCCGCTGCGGCGCGGCGGCGACGACGGCCGCCTCGAACTCCTCGATGGCCGGCGCCAGCAGGGGCGAGTGGAAGGCGCCGCCGATGCCCAGGCGACGGGCCTTGCCGCCCGCCTCGAAGGCCAGGTCGATGGCAGCCCGCGCCGCCTCCTCGTCGCCGGTGAGCACCACCTGGCGCTCGCTGTTGACGACGGCGACGTCGAGCAGGCCGCCCGTCCGGCCCACGGCGAGGCGCCGGATCCACTCGATGGCGTCGTGGTCGAGGCGCATGACGGCCACCATCATGCCGGGCCGGCCGGCGGTGGCCCGGATGCCGATCTCGGCCCGCAGCGCCACCAGGCGTACGGCGTCCCCGCCGGCCAGGACGCCGGCGGCGGCGCAGGCCGTGATCTCCCCGAGGCTGTGACCGACCACCACGGGACCCAGGTCGTGGCCCTCGGCCGCCACCAGCCCGGCGGCCACCACGCAGGGCTGGGCCACGCGAGTGTCGGCCAGCAGGCGGGGCGTGAGCGCGGCCCCGTCGACGTGGGGCGCGGCCAGCTCGCGGGCCAGGGCGACGAGAGGATGATCGGGCTCCCGCTCGAGCACCGCCACCGTGGCCACCGGGTCGACCCCCTGCCCCGGGAACGCCAGCGCCTCCCTCACGGGCCGCACCCTACCGGCGCCCGATCGGCGGCCATGGGTCGGTGACCGACCTCGCCGGCCTGCTGGACTCGGGGCGTGTCATCCCTGGTCGCGCCCGTCCTGTTCCTCGGAGGGTTCGGTGCCCTCCTGTGGTGGATGCAGACACGACTCGTGCGCCAGGGGTACCGGCCGGGTCGGCTCCCACCGACCCGGACCATCAGGCACCCGTTCCACCCCGAGAGCTCGGCCCGGTTCCGAGGAGGCTCCCGCGTCGGCCGCCTGAACGCGACGGTGCCCTTCGTCGCCCTGTCGATCGACCGGGAGTGGGCCCACCTGTCGGGCCTGGCGCCGGTGTGGATCGACCGACGAGAGGTGCAGGCGGCCCGCGCCATCACTTCGGCTCTGCCCGGTGACGGCCTGCGGTTCGTCACGGACGACGGGGCCCTGGACGGCGTCATCTTCTGGACCTTCGACGCGCCGGCGGTGACGGAGGCGTTCGTGCGGTTGGGGTGGCCCGTGGACACCGGCTGACCCGGTCCCGATCGAGCCGGACGCCGGTCGGCGACTACCCTCCCGGGGCCGCGGCGTGGGCCCGGTTCTGCGCCGTCCCGCCGGTCCGTGGGGGTCCGAGACCAACTGTGCCAACCCCTCCCGCAGCGCCTCTTCCCGCCTCCACCCCGGTGTGGCGGCGTCCGATCACCCTCGGTCGGGCCGTGCTCGCCGCGGTGGCGGTCCTGGCCGTCGCCGAGCTCGGCATGCGGGCCATCGACGACCACCTCCCGCGGGCCACCGCCGGCGACACCATCGAGATCGAGCTCAAGTTCGGCCAGCTCCAGGCCCTGCACGACCAGGGCGAGCCCGTCGACCTGGTCGTCCTGGGCAACTCGACCCTCGACGCCGGCATCGACCCCGTCCTGCTGGGGGAGGAGTCGGACCGCTACGACGCCGTCTACAACGCCGCCCTCCTCGGCCAGCCGCTGGCCTCCATCCGGCGCTGGGCCGACGAGTTCGTGCTGGAGGAGGTCGACCCCGACACCGTCGTGCTCGGCCTCACGCCGCTCGACGTGCCCACCCTCAGCATCTTCGGGGTCAGCAAGCCGGCGGTCGCGTCGGCCTTCGAGGCCAGCTTCGACGCCCTCCACCCCGACGCCCTGCAGCGAGCCGAGGACAACCTGTCGGAGCACTCGACGCTCGTGCGCCGCCGGGCCGCCTTCCGCTCGCCCGGCGAGCTGTGGCGGGGCATCACCGACACGGTCTACGACCGCGACAAGCAGTTCCAGGGCGATGGCCCGGTCACCCTCGAGGACGGCCGCCAGGGCGTGCGCGACCGCCAGACGTGGGAGAACGAGCTCCTCGGGCCGCGCGGCACCAACCGCACCTACTGGGGCTACTCCTACGACGGCACGACCGAGAGCCGCATCAGCCCCACGGAGCGGCGGGCCTACGAGGAGGCCAACCTCGACCGCCTCCAGCTGGCGGGCGTGATCGGCGGCATCCGGGACGCGGGCATCGACGACATCGTCGTCGTGCTGCCGCCCCACGACCTCCCGGCCCTCGAGATGAGCGGCGTCCCCCTGGCGACCTACCACCGGTTGGCCGCCGACCTCGTGGACTTCGCCCAGGGCGAGGACCTGGCCGTGATCGACCTGTCCGCGGTGGCCTGGGACCACTCCGACTTCTACGACCCGGCCCATCTGTCGCGGAAGGGCAACCAGCGGCTCACCCGCCTGCTGGCCGACGAGCTGGACCAGCTGTGAGCACGGCGCCCGCCACCGAGGACCGCACGGAGGGCCTGAGCCGGCTCCAGGCCTCGGTCGGCACCGCCGGCGTCGTCGTCTTCGGGGTCGTCCTCGTCCTCCTCCTCGGCGTCGTCTTCGGGCGGGCCGAGGGGAGCCGCGACGACGGACGGCGGACGGGGTCGACCTTCGACCAGCCCGCCGACCTCGACCGGGCCGGCCTCGACGTGACGTCCGGGTCCTTCTCGGTGGCCGCCGGCGTCCTCACCGCCACGGAGGTCCCGCCGGACGAGCCGGCCGTCGTCCTGGCCGACCGCCACGCC
>DASYLG010000042.1:0-1827 GCA_036009685.1 Iamia sp.
CAACGTCTTATGCGTCGTGAACGTCACGACGTCGGCGTGCGGCACCGGCGACGGGTGCGCACCACCGGCGACCAGACCCGCAATGTGCGCCGCGTCGACGAGCAGCATCGCGCCGGACTCGTCGGCGATGGCCCGGAAGGCCGGGAAGTCGATCACCCTCGGATAGGCGGTGGCGCCGGCGATGATCGCCTTGGGCCGTTCGGCCCGGGCCTGGGCGGCGATGACGTCGTAGTCGAGCACCTCGGTGTCGGGGTCGACCCCGTAGGCCACGAACTCGTAGAGGCGGCCGGAGAAGTTGACCGGCGAGCCGTGGGTCAGGTGGCCGCCCTGGTCGAGGCGCATGCCCATCACCTTGTCGCCCGGCTCGAGCAGGGCCAGGTAGACGCCCAGGTTGGCGTTGGCGCCGGAATGGGGCTGCACGTTGGCGTGGTCGGCCCCGAAGAGGGCGCAGACCCGCTGCCGGGCCAGCTCCTCGGCGTCGTCGACGACGTAGTTGCCGCCGTAGTAGCGCTTCCCGGGGTAGCCCTCGGAGTACTTGTTGGTGAGGACCGTCCCCTGGGCGGCCATCACCGCCGGGGAGGTGAAGTTCTCCGAGGCGATCAGCTGGATCGTGGTGTTCTGCCGGATCAGCTCGCGGGCGAGGACGTCGGCGAGCTCCGGGTCGACGGCGGAAACGGCGGCAAGGGGGTCCGTGGCCATGCCCCCCAGACTAAACGGCCTACTCCTGGGCGGCGGTAGTCGTGGTGGTGGACTTGCCCGTGGTGGTTGTCGTCGTCGGTTTGGCCGTGGTCGAGGTGGTGCTGGCCGGGGGCGGTCTGGTGGTCGTGGTCGTCGCTCCGACCTTGGCCGTGGCGGCGGCCCGGGTCGTGGTGGTCGTCGACGACCCCTTGGCCCTGGCCGTGGTGGTCGAGGTCGACCCGTCGGTCGTCGACGTCGTGGCGCCGGGCCGCAACGTGGTCGTGGTGGTGGGCTTGGCGCCCTTGGGGATCGGCACCGTCCACGTCGTGCGGGTCGATCCGTCGTAGACCACGCCGGTGGGCAGGGCACCCTCGGGGACGGTGAACGTCACCCAGCCCGACAGGCACTTGCCGGCCGGCACGGTCCCGCCTTCCATCTCGGGCTTCTTCGCCCCCGCGCCGTGGTCGTGCATGGTCCCGTCGTCGAGCTTGAGCAGGAAGTAGGCGGGCTCGAACGAGATCTTCTGCTCGTGGGGGCCGGAGCACCCCTTGACCTCGGCCCCGATGTACTTGAAGCCCTGGCCGGCGCCGAAGAGGCGCCCGGCGCTCACGTTGTCCTCCACGGCCGAGACCGTGACGCTCCCGCCGTCGGAGCCCATGGCGACCTTGTCGCCGACCGCCGGGTCGGCCTTGGGGGTGTCTCCGGCGTCGCTCTTCGGTGTGCCGGCCAGGTCGAGCGGCGCCGGGGCGGCGACCGTCTGGATTCCAGGCGCCTCCCCCGTCACCCCATCGGCGGTGACCTTGTGGGGCGGGGCGGTGCCCCGGGCGGCCAGCACCCCGCCACCGAGAACCCCGACCACGAGGGCCGCCAATCCGGCGCGAACCCATCCCCCATCGGCTCGAATCTGCATCGCGCCTCCCCAACTTCTCTGACCGGTGTTGCCGCTGAGTCCGATGTTGGCGTAGGAGGGGACGAAAGTGGGGGATGCCCACCGCCGCCCCCCGCCGCCGGAAGGGCTCGTCCGGCCCGATGGCGAATGAACAACCCGTAACGAGTGGCGAACAGGTGCCGTGAGCCGCTCGGGACAGGCTGTGCCGCGCGCCTTCCCCCCCAAAGCCGCGACCAACCAGGAGATCCCAGCGATGATGA
>DASYLG010000043.1:0-7330 GCA_036009685.1 Iamia sp.
CAGGCGGCCATCGAGAACCGGCCCCTCGATCTGACCTACATGGAGTACGAGCTCCTGAAGTTCCTGGCCCAGCACCCGGGCCGGGTCTTCACCCGCGAGACCCTGCTCAGCCGGGTGTGGGGCTACGAGTACTACGGCGGCGCCCGCACCGTCGACGTCCACGTCCGGCGGCTCCGGGCCAAGCTGGGCGAGGAGCACGCCGGTCTGATCACGACGGTGCGGTCGGTCGGCTACCGCTTCGGCCAGTCCCGCTGGGGCTCGTAGCTCAGCCGTCCGACCCCGTCACCGGGCCGGCATCGTGGCGGGCGAGGAAGGCGAGGGCGGCGTCGGCCACCTCGCCCCAGTGGGAGTCGAGCACCAGCGAGTGGCCGACGTCGGGGATCTCGACGATCTCGGTCGGGTTCGGGTTCTTCTTGTTCTGGATCTTGTAGGCCGCGTTGGCGAGCGCCCAGGGGACGATGTGGTCGGACCCGCCCGAGATCACGAGCAGCGGGCCGCGGTCGGCCCGGGCGACGTCGACCTTGGTCGCGGCCTTGGGGTTGACGTTGGCGAACGCGGCCTGGAACAGCGGGCGCCCGGGGGCGGCGACGTGGAACCGCTCGTAGAGGTCGTGGGCCTCGTCCTCGTCGACGGCGTTGGCGAAGCCGTACCGGAACTGGTCGAAGGTGAGGGTGACGGCCTTGTTCCGGTTCCCCGGGTTGCCGAGCACCGGGAAGGAGGCCTTGAGCGCACTGAACGGAAGAGGCAGCACGCCCTTGAACGGCGCCGGGTCGATGGCGACCGCGGTGGCGGCCACCCCGCGCCCGGCGATGATCTGGGCCAGCAGCCCGCCGAAGGAGTGGCCGATCACGATCGGCTCCTGGTCGAGCGCCCGGACGACCTCCTCGATGTGATCGGCCACCTCGACCACGCCCTTGCCGGCGAAGACCTCGGGGTCGGCCCGGGCCGCCTCGACGCTGGCCGGGTCGTCGGGCCAGTCGACGGCGACGGTGGCGAATCCCTCCCCCTCGAAGCGCTCCCGCCACTCGTCCCAGCTACCGGCCAGGAGCCACAGGCCGTGGACGAACACGACCGGCGGCCGGCCGCTCTCGTTGGCCGCGGTGACCTCGTCCTGCTCGCGAGAGGTGATCGTCATGAGCTCAAGGTACGCCCGACCCCCAAGGGCGGGGACAGGCTCAGTTCAGGTCGAGGAGCTCGGAGCCCTCGTAGCGGGTCTCGGCATCCTTGGTGACGACGTGCCCGAGGATGGCGGAGGCGACGCCCCCGCTCATGGCGACGGTCACCGGGAAGACGACGACGATGATCACCGCGAGGACGATGGCTCCGATCACGTCGCCATCATGCCCGCTCCGGCTCGCCCGCCACCAGGCTGCAGAGCACCGGCTCGACCTGCCCGGCGTCGACCGCCAGCTCGAAGGGCTCGTCGTCGCGGAGCCGGATGCCGTCGGAAAGGTCGGCGGTGTCCACTCCCCTCGGAGCAGTGCGAGCGCAGCGAGCGCCTCAGCTCGTAGGAGTGGAGCGAGCGCAGCGAGCGAACGACTACGAAGACGGGGCGATGGCCCAGCACTCGACCTCGACGCGGCAGTCGAACGGGAGGGCGGCGACGGCGACGCAGGACCGGGCCGGCCGGGGCTCGGCGAAGGTGGCGACCCAGCGCTCGTTGAGCACGGGGTAGTCGGCCATGTCGGTGAGGAAGACGGTGGTCTTCACCACGTCGGCCAGCGAGGCGCCGGCCTCGGCCAGCCGGTCGACCACGTTGGCCAGCACGCCGTCGACCTGCTCGGCGAAGGGCTGGTCGTGGAGGAAGGCCCCGTCCCGCAGGGGGACCTGGCCGGACACGGCGATCCACCCTCCGGCCGTGACGACGGGGGTGTAGGGAGCACTCATGGCCTCACGGTAGGCCGACGGGGAGGTCGGTGGGGGTGCCGGCGGCGAGCCAGGCGGCGGCGGCCACGGCGACGAAGACGGCATCGGTGCCGTTGACCGGCGGGCCGGCACCAGGATCGACCTCGACCACGACCGGCGGCATCTCGGATGCCCTGAGGATGCCGAACGAGCGGATGGTGAGATCCTCGACGACGCCCTCGGCGGTGACGGCCAGGCCCTCGCGGCGCACCCACGACAGGGCCTGGTGGGCGGCGCCGACGCAGTAGCTGCGGAGCACGACCTCGTCGAGCGGGTCGCCCGCCGCCACCCGGATGCGGACCGTGCCGTCGGGGTCGATCGCGGCCTCGGCCTCGCCGCCGTCGGGCCCCACCACCGGGCGCCGGCCCCGCACGGCCGCCAGCAGCATCTCGGCCTCGGCCCACCCCGCGGCCCGCAGGCCGGGGTCGGTGGGCGGACCCAGGACGTCGACCTCCTCCACCACCAGATCGGGGGCGACCCGGGCCACGGCCGCGGCCACCCCCGTGGTGGCCACCATCCGGAGGATGCCGCGGCCGGTGGCGTCCACGCCGCCGGCGACCGGCGGGCGCTTCGGGCCCAGCCGCACCACGTCCTCGCGGGCCAGCAGCACCCGCACCGGCCGGCCGTGGCGATCGGCGAGCCTCCGGGCCGCCGCCGCGACCGGCGACGAGCGCTTGCCCCCGAAGGCACCCCCGTTGACCAGCGGCCCGACCGGATCGGCGCCCGGCGCGGACCAGGCGGCGTCGGGCTCGAGGTAGGCGGGCTCGACCCAGCAGGTCCGCAGGGCGGCGGCCCACTCGCCCGCCGGCAGGGCGAGCGGGGGTACCGGGTCGACGGTGGTGCGCCGGCCCTGGACCTTGCCGGCCTGGCGCCGGGCGTCGGCGAGCGTCTCGGCCACGATCCAGTCGCCCCGGCCGTCGGGCACGGCCACCAGGGCGTCGGCGGGGGCGCTGTCGTCGGCGAAGCCGCCCCGGCCCAGGGCCACGTCGGGCCCGACCGTCTGCGGGGCGTGGCCCTCGACCCCGGCCCGCTGGGCGGCGGCGTCCAGGTCCCGCTCGGCCGAGGGCGGCCGTGCGCTCGACGGCGTGGTCGTCGGCGCCGCGACCAGGGCGTAGGCGTCGTGGATCGGGCGCCAGCCGGTGCAGCGGCAGAGGTGGGCGGCGAGGGCGCGGTCGACGCCGGCCTCGTCGTCGGCGGCCACGCCCTTGGCCCGGGCCCCCTCGAGCCGGCAGATGATCCCGGGCGTGCAGAAGCCGCACTGGCTGGCACCGGTGGCGGCGAAGGCCTCCGCCCACGCGGCGGCCACGGCCGGGTCGAGCCCGTCGACGGTGGTGATCCGGCGACCGGCCACGCGGCGGAGCGGGGTCACGCAGGCGACCCGGGGCGCCCCGTCGACCAGCACGGTGCAGCACCCGCACTGGCCCTGGGGCGAGCAGCCGTCCTTGGCCGATCGCACCCCGAGGTGGTCGCGCAGGGCGTCGAGCAGGGTGATGCCGTCGTCGTCGACCTCGACCGGGCGGCCATCGACCTCGAGGCGCACGGCTCCCGCCGGCGGGCGGGACGAGGGGGCGGGATCGGTCACCGTCACCCCTCGACCCTACGAGCGCGATGCCCCGGTTCTGTCAATCCCCATGCACCTCAGAGGGACATGGGGATTGACAGAACGGCTAGGAGGTCAGACGGGCGAGGGCTTCGGCCAGCTCGTCGGTGTCGTAGATGACGTCGAGCCGCTCGGCCACGGTGCCGTCGGCCGCCACCAGGAACAGGCACGGCTCGTAGGGCAGCTTCCATGCGGCCACGGCCGGGGCGAGGGTGGCATCGGGGCCCTCGGCCTCGACCTCCTCGGCCGACTCGTAGACCTCGACGTGGACGAAGGTGACGTCCGGCGTCTCCGCCTGGGCGGCGACGAAGACGTCGAGCACGGGGCCGCAGATGGCGGTCTGGCAGAACGCCGGGGTCGACACCAGCACGGCCAGCGGCCCGGTGCCGAGGGCGGTCTCGAGGTCGACCTCGTGCAGCGGGCACGGCGGGTCCTGGGTGCAGATCGGGTCGACGCCCCGGGCGTCGGCCACCGTCGGTGTGGGCGTCGGCGGCAGCGGCTGGCCGGGGACGGGGACGACGATCTCGTCCGCCGGGCGGACCTCGAAGGCGGCATCGACGGGCTGGCCGTCGACCTGGGTCACCGCTCGGTAGAAGCCGGGCGCCGGCGTGGTGAAGAGGAGGGGGTAGTAGGACCGGGGCAGGCCGGCGTCGCGCCGGGCGACCTCGATGCCGGTCTCGACCGTGCCGCCGTCCTCGTCCTCGATGGAGACGGTCAGGGTGGCGGGCGGGTCGTCGACCAGGGCGCCGTCGGAGTCGCCCACGCCCAGCGGGAGCCGGGCGGGCGCACCCACCACCAGGCTCGACGCGCTGTCGGCCATGAGGACGAGGACGCGCTCGGACTCGGACGGCTCCGAGGTCTCGTCGGTCGCCTCGTCGTCGCCGTCGTCGCCACACGCGGCGAGGCCCCCGACGGCCACCAGGCCACCGAGGGCCACGGCCCCCTGCAGGACGGACCGACGGCTGAGGCCGTCGGCGGCTCTCAGGAGAAGCTCTGGCCGCAGCCGCAGGTGCGCTGGGCGTTCGGGTTGTTGATCGAGAAGCCGGCCTGGGTGAGGCCGTCGGCGTAGTCGAGGGTGGCGCCCTCGAGGAGCATGGCGCTCGACCGGTCGACCACGACCTTCACGCCGTCCTTCTCGACCCAGAGGTCGTCGTCGCCCATCTCGCTGTCGAAGAACATGTCGTAGCTGAAGCCCGAGCAGCCACCGGGGCGCACCGCGACCCGCAGGGCCAGGGCGGTGTCGCCCTCCGCGGTGATGAGCTCGGAGACCTTGCTGGCGGCCTTGTCGGTGAGTGCGATCACGGGCACTGCTCCTCGTCGTCGGGCGCGCTCCCGCGCGGCGACCCTCAGGATACCGCCGTCGGGGTACCGCCACCCTCTCGGGCGCGGATCAGCAGGAGAGGTCGTCGAGGACCGGCGCCCCCGTCGTGCCGTACCCGGTGGTGTCGAGGGTCACTTGCACCAGTCGAAGGGGACCGGTGCCGGGGCCGAGCAGGTCTCCGAGCTCTCCGGGTAGTCGCCGGCCTTGAGGGCGATGCGCAGCTCGAGGTAGCTGGTGCCGGTCTTGAGCCGGTTGGCCCAGTAGTCACGGTTGGCCGTGCTGGGGAAGTAGCCCAGCTCGTTCCGGTAGGTCCACCGCACCCGGGCGTTGCGGGCCTCGGGGGTGCCGCCCAGCGCCGTCGCCATCTGGCCGTAGGTGGTCGCCTCGGCCCGATCACCCCAGTAGGTGACCTCGGCCATCGAGGGATCGCGCCCGACCAGGCCGTAGAAGGCCCAGTCGACGAGGTCCGCCGCCGGGATGTCGAGCTCGTTGTACAGGGCGGCCTCGAGGCGGCGGAAGCCGTTGGGCTTGAGGACCTCGCCCTCCCAGTAGACCCCCTCGAGATCGCCGGCATCCCGGTCGGCGAAGAGGTGGTAGTACTCGCCGATCATCCGGCGACGGGACTCGGCGCTCTTGCCCAGCGTGGAGACGAACACGGTGGTCTTGGCCGGCAGCTGGGCGGCCCAGTAGTCGGTCTCGGACTCGGACGGGTTGCGCCGGAAGAACGAGAGGTAGCTGCCGCAGACGAAGGCCGTGGCCTCGGTCTCCTCGCAGAAGGACGCGTCGCCCGCACCGGCGGGGCTGGCCCCGAGGCCGCTGGCGCCCGCCAGGCTGGTGACGGCGAGCGCCGCCACCACGACGCGACGACGGAGAGAGCGGGAGACGGAGCGCACCACGGATCACCTCTGGGGATCGAGGGCGGTGCACCGCGCAGGCACGGCCGACCCGCCCGAGTCAGCAGGCCGGGACGGTACTCCAGTGATCCGCGCCCGTCGGGGAGGCCCGGGCAGGGTCTCCTCGTCAGGTCTCGCAGCCGGGGCTGGCCGTGACCGGTGGCGTGAACGACGAGCACACCCCCGAGCTCTCGGGGTAGACGCTCGTCTTGAGGGCGATCCGGAGGTCGAGGTAGCTGAGCCCCATCCGGAGTCGCTCCGCCCAGTAGTCGCGCGAGGCGGCGCCGACATCGACGAACTGCTCGTCGTAGTAGGTCCAGACGACCGTCTTCCGCCGGGCCTCGAGGGTGTAGATCAGGTCGGCCGCCACCAGCGTCCGGCTGGTCGCCACGACCCGGGTGCCCCAGTAGCTGCTCTCGGCCTCGCTCGGCGACCGGCCCAGCACCGTCCCGAACGCCTTCGAGAGGAAGCCGTCGATCATCCCGACGTACGAGCCGAGCAGCCCGGCTTCGAGCCGGCGGAACCCGTTGGGCTCGAGCACCTCACCCCGCCAGTAGGCGAGGCCGGCGGGGCCCACCGGGGTCTGGCCGTAGGTGTCGTAGTAGGCGGCGATCACCAGGTCGCGCGACTCGGTGCTCCGGGCCAGGGCGGCCAGCATCACCGTCTTGCGGGCCGGCAGCTGCCCCTCCCAGTAGTCCGTCTCGGCGAAGGCGGGCGTCCGGTCGAGGAACGACCGGTACGACTGGCACACGAAGTAGGCGCGATCGTCGCCGAGGTCGGCGCAGGCGTCGGCGGCTCCGGCGGGCGACGAGACGGCGAGCGATGCCAGGCCGACGAGGGCCAGGGCCAGCGCCGTGAGCGACCGGGCTCGCGTCCCGGCCCTCGGCCGTCCACGGTGCGACGGGCGGACTGTGGGTGTCATGGCGGACCTCCGGGGCACGGGGCGGGGAGCACGCATCCGGTGGCGATGGCCGCGACCCGCCCGAGTCGTCTCGCCGACCCTACGCCTCGACCCCGCCCTCGCCAGGGGAGGGGCTCCCCTGTTCCCCCGGGCCGGCCGTCTCGGCCCCTCACCGCGGCGGCGATCACATGGCGCAGAAGTAGCTCGGGATGGGAGCAGCCGCCGCCGGGCAGGAGCTCGGGTTGGCGTAGGCGGCGGGGCTCGCCCGCAGGGAGATGCGCACGTCGAGGTAGATGGTGCCGGTGCGCAGCCGCTCGGCCCAGTAGGCCCGACCCGGCTCGTCGGGCTCGGCGCCGAGGTCGTTGTTGTAGACGCCGGTGACCCGAGCCCGCCGCACCTCGAGGGTGTTGCTGAGCTCGGCCGCGACCTTGTTCCGGGTGGTCGCGTCGATCCGGTCGCTCCAGTAGGTCACCTCGCCCGGCCCGGCCTCCCGATGCAGCTGGGCGGCGTAGGCGATCTGTACCCACTCGGTGTTCGTGCCCTCGTTGCCCGCCAGCAGCGCAGCCTCGAGCTTCCGGAGCCCGTTCGGCTCGGTGACCATGGGCGCCCAGTACTGGCGGTCGGCCTCCGAGGGCGTCCTCTCGGCGAAGCGCTGGAAGTAGATCAGCACGGTGTAGCGCCGGGCCTCGGTGGACTTGGCCAGGGTGGCG
>DASYLG010000044.1:0-1933 GCA_036009685.1 Iamia sp.
GGGATGCTGGCCAGGACCTCGATGACCGGCTTGACCACCCGGCGGACCCGCGGGCTGGCGTACTCCGAGAGGTAGACGGCGGCACCCAGCCCGACCGGGCCGGCCAGGAGGATGGCCGTCAGCGTCACGTACAGGGTGCCGAGGGCGGGGGCCAAGATGCCGTACTGGTCGCTGCGGGGCCGCCAGTTCGGGTCCCCCAGGTCGGCGAGGCCGCCGTCGGACATGAACCCGATGGCATCGCGGAGCAGGACCCCGATGATCGCCAGGCTGATCACGATGGCGAGCCCGCCGGCCAGGCCCAGCAGCCGGCCGATGAGGGCGTCGACGGCGGTGCGTCCGTCCCGCCGGGACAGGGCGGCGAGGGTGACCGGTTCGGTGGTGCTCATAGCGGGTTCCTGGGGGCGAGGGGCCGGAGCAACGGGGGGATGGCGCGCAACCTACGGAGCCGAGGTGGCGCACCGGCCGGGAGCGGGTGAACGGACGGTGAACGGGGGGCCAACGTTGGTGGGATGGCCACGCCGGCCAGGGACGACGGAGCCCCGGCGCCGTTGGGCGCCGGGGCTCGTGACGTCCCGCCGGTAGCCGGACCACGAGGTGCCAGGCACCTCGTGGTCCGTCAGCTGGGTGACCCTGGTCAGCCGGCCTCGACCTGGGTGCCGGTGGTCTTGTCGTCCCAGGTGGCGATGGTGGCGGAGGCGTCCTCGAGGGCGACGTAGTCCTGGCCCTCGACGAAGTCGGTCAGACCGTCGAGGTAGAACTGGACGAAGGCGTCGACGGCCTCGTTCTCCTCGGCCTTGGCCGCGTTCACGTAGATGTAGAGGCTGCGGGACAGCGGGTAGCTGCCGTCCTGGATCGTCTCCAGGGTGGGCTCCACGCAGTCGCCGCCGGGCTCGGCCGAGACGGGCGTCTTCTTGACGCTGTCGGCCTGGTCGGCGAAGGCGAAGCCGACCCAGCCCAGACCGCCGGCCTCGGCCGCGACGCCCTCGATGATGGTGTTGTCGTTGGCGCTGGCCGAGTAGTCGGCGCGGGTGGTCGCGGCCTGCTCCTCGGTGATGTCGCCGGACTCGAGACGGGTCTCGGCCGGGCCCTTCAGGGCGATCTCGATGAAGCTGTCGTAGGTGCCGGACTCCTCACCGGGGGCGGTGATGACCAGGTTCTCGTCGGGGAGCTCGGTCTCCGAGCCCAGGGCCGACGCCACGTCGGTGGCGCCGCTCCAGTTGTCGACGCCCTCGGCCTCCGGGCCGATCAGGGCGTAGAGGTCGGCGAAGCTCAGGCACTCGACCGGGTTGTCGGGCGAGGTGATGACGGCGATGCCGTCGAGCCCGATCTCGAGCTCGATGTACTCCACTCCGCCGGCCTCGCAGGCCGCGATCTCCTCCTCGTTGATCGGACGGGAGGCGTCGGAGATGTCGGTCTCGCCGCCGCAGAACTTCTCGAAGCCGTCGCCGGTGCCAGGGCCCTCGACGGTGACGTCGACCCCGTCGTTCCCGGCGATGAACGCCTCGCGCACGGCCGTGGAGATGGGCTCGACCGTGGAGGAGCCGGAGATCGAGACCGAGCCCTCGATGCCCTCGGGCACCGTGGCGTCGGTATCGGTCGCCTCGTCGGAGTTGTCGTTGCCGCAGGCGGACGCCGTCAGCAGCAGGGCGGCGGCGAGCGTGGCCAGGCCGGCTCGGCGAACTCGGGTGTGCATTGTGATGTCGTCTCCTCAGAGGGTTCCAGGGACGACCCCCGGAGGGGCCTGCCGCGCAAGGTACGGAGGGCAGGTGGCCGGGCCCCCCGAGGGAGGTGAACGCGTGGTGAACGACGGCCCAACGTTGGCCCCACCGGTCGGACCGGACCCGGGACGCGGCGGTGCGCCCCGGCCGGGCCGGGGCGCACCGTCTGCATCGGGTCGGGGGCGCCGTCGGCGCCGCCGCGTCAGGGGAAGCGG
>DASYLG010000045.1:0-3174 GCA_036009685.1 Iamia sp.
AGTCGGCCTCGGTGAGGCCGCCGAGCTCGAAGCGCGGGTTCCAGACCCGCATGTCGTCGTGGGTGAACCCCATGGCGATGCCGGTGTTGCGCCCCAGGTGCTGGTCGGGGAAGAAGAGGACCTTGCGCCCACGGGCCCGGGCGTCGGCCACGATGCCGGCCACCTCGGCGTCGGCGGCGCTGAGGCCGGGCACCGGGACGGCGTCCTTGGTGAGGGCCCACTCGAGGATGGCCTGGGCGTTGGTCGACGTGCAGACGGCGCCGCCGTGCTGGCCCACGAACGACTTCAGGGCGGCCGAGCTGTTCATGTACGTGATGGGCACGACCTGCTCGATGTCGATGACCGTGGCCAGCGCCTCCCAGGCCTCCTCGACCTCGTCGAGGTCGGCCATGTCGGCCATCGAGCAGCCGGCGTTCAGGTCGGGGAGGATGACCTGCTGGTGGTCGCCGGTGAGGACGTCGGCCGACTCGGCCATGAAGTGGACGCCGCAGAACACGATGAACTCGGCCTCGGGCCGCTCCTGGGCCAGCACCGACAGGCGGTACGAGTCGCCTCGGGCGTCGGCCCAGCGCATCACCTCGTCCCGCTGGTAGTGGTGGCCGAGGATGAACAGCCGGTCGCCCAGGGAGGCCTTGGCCGCCCCGATCCGCTCGTGGTTCTCGTCGATGGATGCCGTCGTGTACCGCTCGGGGAGCGGGGTCTGGAGCCGGATCATGAGGTTGGGACCTCCGGGGAGAGGTTCCGATGTTGACCGGTGGGGACAGCCTGGTCGCCTCGCCACGGGGATGTCGGTCTCGGAACCGATATGGAGCCGGATACCAGGCCGGCCGGTAGGGGACGGAGTGTACGTCCTGCTGTCGACAACCTGTCGACATCCCGCCCTGTTCCCGCCGCCGCGTGAGGCCCACGACCGCGTTCCGTGGTCTGGCTCAAGCCCTCGGGGCCGGGACCGATGGTGCCGGGTGACCCCCGCCCGCCCGGCGACCCGGCCCCGGTCCCTGGCATGGCTGGCCGCCATCGCCGCGGCCGTGGCCGTGCTGGTGGCGCTGTCCGCGTTCACCGGTCCCGTCCCCGCATCGATCCCCGGATCCGGCTCGTTCATCTCGGCCCGCTACGACCCGCCGACGAGCGGCGTCGAGGTCGGCCTGGACCTCGGTGACGGCCAGCTGTTCGCCACCCACGCCGCCGACCCCTTCCTGGACCAGCCGGCGCAGATCCGCGGCGGCCCCGAGGAGCAGGCCTACCGCTTCCAGCGTCCGCTCTTCGGCTGGCTCGGCTGGCTGGCGTCCGGTGGCCGGCCCGGCGCCGTGCCGTGGGCCGTCGTGGGGCTGACCGTGGCCTCGGTCGTGGCCCTCGTCGTCGGCGCCGGTCGCCTGCTGCGCGAGCGCGGCGCCGATCCCCGCCTCGCCCTGGTGCTCCTCGCCACCCCCGGCGTCCTGGCCGACCTCCAGCGCGTCGGCCCTGAGGCGCTCGGCGTCCTGCTCGTGCTCGTCGGTGCTGTGGCCTGGACGGCGCGCCGCCCGATCTGGGTGCCGATCGTGCTCTTCGCCGCCGCCGGCCTCTGCCGCGAGACCCTCCTGCTGGTCCCGGCGGCGCTGCTGCTCCACGACCTGGTGCGGTCCGACCCCGCCGGCCGCCGCCGGGCCGTGCTCGCCGGTGTCGCCGTGGTGGCGCCCTACGCCGGCTGGGTCGTGGCCCTGCGGGCGATCGTCGGTGCCTGGCCCTCGGGCACCGTCGACGGGCGCCTGTCGGTGATCCCCTTCGCCGGCCTGGTCGACGCCGTGTCGTCCTGGACCGCCCTCGACCTGGTCTTCGTCGCCGCCGTCCTCGCCACCGCCGTGCTCGTCCTGGCCCGCCGGGCCGGTGAGCCCTGGATGAGGTGGGTCGTCGCCGCCCACCTCCTCCTGGCCGCCACCCTCGGCGAGCCCGTCTGGGTCAGCTCCCGCGACTGGGGCCGGGTCCTGCTGCCCCTGTCCGTGATCGCCGTCGTCGCCCTCGCGCCCCGCCGGACGGACCAGGTGGTCGATCCGGCCGATCGGCGCACCGGCGATCGATCCGAGGCCCTCGAGCGAACCGGCGACCCGGTGCCGACGAGCGGGAGCGGTCGATGACGCCCGCGACCGAGGCGGCGGCTCCATGCGACGTCGTCCGTGGCCAGGCCCAGCGGGCCCTCGCCGGGCTCGATCGGCTCTGGGCCTGGATGGTCACGGCCCGGCCCTCGGTCCTCGTCACCCTGCTCGTGGTGCTCGTCGTCGGTCGGAGCGGAGTGGGGTTCCCGCGGATGGACGTGCCCTTCGGCCTGGCCCTCGCCGAGCGGCTCCCGGAGGCCCTGCCGGACTGGCGGAGCGGGTCGATCGTCGGCCCCGCCCTCGCCCGGCTGGCCGGGGTGGACGACGAGGGCGGATGGTTCGCGCTCCACGCCCTGATGGTCATGGCGGCCGCCGTCGCCATCGGCGCCTGCATCGCCCGGCGGGCCCCCACGCGGGAGGGCCGGATCGTCGTCGCCACCTGGCTGGCCCTCGCGTCCTTCCCGGTCGCCGTGCTGCAGCGGGTGGGGGAGTACGACGTGTTCACCGTCCTCGGGGCCTTCCTCGTCGTCTACCCCCGCGCCCGGGCCTGGGCCGTCGTGGGCGGGGTCCTCATCGGCCTCACCAACGCCGAGCAGGGCGTCGCCGGCCTCGTCGTCGCCGCCCTGGTGCTCGTGGCCCTGCGCCCCGACGGAGACGGCTGGCTCCCGGCCGCGACCCGGCTCCGCACAAGGGCGCCCGCGCCGGCCCTCGCCCTCGGCCTCGCCGGGGTGGTGGCGGCGCGGGCCCTGCTCCTGGCCGGCTTCGCCGCCCAGGGCGTGTCCGTCCCCAGCCGGGGCGACCTGTTCGGGAGCCTGCTCGGATCGTCCCTGGTCAACTCGCTGAGCGCCGGTGGGTCGGGGGTCTACGCGTGGCTCGGACCGGCCTGGGCGGTCGTGGCCCTGAGCTGGTTCCTCCACCGCTGGACCATCCGCCGCTGGGCCGAGCTGGTCGCCGCCCTGGTCGTCATCCCGGCCGCGGTCACGGTCACGACGCTCGACGGGTCCCGGGTCTTCGCCATGGTGAGCCTCCCCGGGCTGCTCGTGCTGGTGGGTTGGATCGGCGATCGGGTCTCGGGTGCCGACGGCGCCGGGGACGGGGTCGCCGA
>DASYLG010000046.1:0-2988 GCA_036009685.1 Iamia sp.
GCTCGACCGGGCCGCTGACCGAGGCGGCCAGGAGGTCGCTGTTGCTCGGGTCGACCACGTGGTCCTGCGGGCTGTTGACCACCAGCACCGGGCAGGTGATGCGGTCGAGGCGGCCCTCGAGCTCGGCGGCCGCGTCGAACAGGGTGAGCAGGGGCCGCAGCGGCGTCTCGGGGTAGGCCGACTCGGCGACGCCCTCCTTGGCGATGTCGGAGCCGATGCCGGCCATGACCTCGTCGCCCGCGGCGATCATGGCCTCAATGGCCTCGCGCATGCCCTCGGGCGGGCTGACGACGGCGTTGAGGCAGGCGATCCCGGCGATCTCGGGGTGCTCGGAGGCCAGCCAGGCCGTCAGGGCACCACCCATCGACAGGCCCACCACCGCCACCTTCTCGCAGCGGGCGGCGAGCTCGGTGTAGGCGTCGGTGGCCGCGCCCAGCCAGTCGGGGAAGCCGGTGGGGATCATGTCCTCGACGGCCGTGCCGTGCCCCGGGAGCAGCGGCAGCTCGACGGTGAAGCCGGCCGCGGCGAGGGCCTCGGCCACCGGGCGCATCGAGTGCGGGTTGCCGGTGAAGCCGTGGACGACGAGCACGCCGCGGTCGCCGCCGGCGGCCGACCAGGGCTCGGCTCCCTCGATGATGGGTGCGGTCACGATGCTGGCCTCCGTCGGGGGTCGAGTGGGTCGGTACTGTACGGCAGGTGACCGAAGCTGCCGATGCCCGGCGTCTCACCAGCCAGGGCAGGGAACGGCGGCTCCAGCTGATCGAGGCCGCCGGCGAGCTGTTCGCCGACCGGGGCTACGACGACACCCGCATCGTCGACATCGTCGAGCGGGCCGGCGTGGCCAAGGGCCTCTTCTACTGGTACTTCGAGAACAAGGAGGCGCTGTTCCGCGACCTGGTCGAGCAGAACCGCCTCCAGCTCCGCCGGGCCCAGGGCGTGGCCATCGACCCCGACGCCGAGCCGCTGCGCCGCATCCGCCAGGGCGCCGAGGCCTCGGTCCTCTACATGGCCCAGCACGCCCGGCTGTTCTCGCTGATCGAGGTGGAGACGGTCGAGGTCCAGCTGGCCGACGTCCTCCGCCAGGGCACCGAGGTCCACGCCCGCGACGTGGCCGCCATCGTGGCCGAGGGCATCGCCGACGGCACCGTGCGCGACGAGGACCCGCTGCTCCTAGCCTACGGCGTGGTCGGCGCCGTCGGGTACTACGGCCACTTCCAGCGCACCGGTCGGGTCTCCATGGAGATCGACGAGCTGGCCGCCTTCGTGGGCCGGTTCGTCGTCTGCTCGCTCGCCGCCGACGAGGCCATCGCCCGCCGGGTCATCGCCCCTGGGTGAGAGCGCCCGTCGCGCTCCCGGCCGCCGGTGGTTCCCGCGGGTAACGTGCCCGCCGATCCCGATCGATGAATCCCCGGAGGACCCCAGTGGCGCAGTTCCTGACCGACGAGTGGCTCGACCAGGCCAAGGCCATCCGCGAGGAGTACCGCGGCAAGGCCGGGGCCCCGCCCCACGTGGTGAAGATGAACATGAACATCAAGGACTGCCCCGACGGCGTGGGCAGCGGCGGCCTGGTCGAGGCCCACATGGACTCCACCAGCGGCGAGATGGAGATGGACATGGGCCACCTCGACGAGCCCCAGCTCACCGTCACCATCCCCTACGACACGGCCAAGGCGATCCTCGTCGACGGCAACCCGCAGGCCGGGATGCAGGCCTTCATGTCGGGCCAGATCCAGGTCACCGGGGACATGACCAAGCTCATGGCCATGCAGTCCGGCGCCGTCGACCCCATTCAGGCCGAGATCGCCGGCAAGATCAAGTCCATCACCGACTGATCCCCCCTTCGCCGAACTGGCGATCAGATCCGGCGGGAAGCCGCCCGATCTGATCGCCAGCTCCGCGTCCGGGGTCAGTCGGTGAGGGTGGTGGCGGGGAGGGGGACGCCGGACAGCTCGGCCTCGACGGCCATGGGGTCGTCGTGGGCGACCTTCTCGGCGCGGGTCGAGCGGCGGACGCCGGCCGCGGCCACGACGCAGAGGGCGGCGATCACGGCGGCGGCCAGATAGGCCTGGGAGTAGCTCGACGCCAGCCCGGCGGGACCCTCGCGGACCTGCTGGACGGTCTGCATGAGCTGGATCCCGAAGGTCACCCCGACCTGGACGATCATCTGCTGGGCGGCCCCGGCGACGCCCAGGTCGGCCTCGTCGACGGCGTGGGAGATGGTGGCCGACATGGCCGGGTTGGACACGCCCATGGCCACGCCGGCGAGGGCCAGCCCGCCCACGATCATCAGGGCCGAGCTGCCGGTCGTGATGGTGGCCATCCACAGCATGGAGGCGATGAGCGCGGTGGCGCCCGACATCCCCGCCACCCGCTCGCCCAGCCGGGCCACGGCCATGGCCGCCAGCGGACCGGCGATGGCGAAGGCGAGGGGCCGGGCGGTCGACACCAGGCCGGTCTTGGTCTCGTCGAAGCCGAGGACGTTCTGCATCAGCAGCGGGGTGAGGACGAAGCTGCCCATGTAGGTGGCGTTCATCAGCCCGAGCATCAGGATCGGCAGCGTGAAGTTGCGCCGCCTCAGGTAGCGGAGCGGCAGCAGCGGGCTGGCCGTGCGGCCCTCGTGACGGAGGAAGGTGACGGCGGCCAGCGGGGCGAGGAGGAAGCACCCGATCACCACCGGGTCGGACCAGCCCCGGTTCGGCGCCAGGTTGAGGGCCACGAGGACGGGCGCGGCGGAGAAGGCGAGGAGGACGGCGCCACCCCAGTCGAACCCGGTCGCGGCCCGGCGGGGCGTCTCGGGCAGGACCCGGGAGGCCACGGCGAGGGCGGCCAGCACCAGCGGGACCTGGCCGGCGAAGATCGCCCGCCACCCCAGGGCGGACACGAGCGGGCCGCCGATCACCACGCCGATGACGGGCCCGCCGGCGGCCACCATCGACCACCAGCCCAGGGCCTTCACCCGCTGCGAGCGGGGGAAGACGAGGGCGATCA
>DASYLG010000047.1:0-2350 GCA_036009685.1 Iamia sp.
GGCTCCCCCGTCGACCAGGTCGGCGACCTCCGCCGCCCGGCGGGCCGTGACCCGCCAGGCGCTGGGCAGCCACTGGACGCGGTCGCCCACCCGCACCGAGACGGCCTCCACCTCGGGCGCGGCCAGCGCGCCCAGCAGGGCGGCGACGACGGCCGACGGGTGGAGCAGGTCGCAGGGCGCCAGCACCAACCGATCCCCCTCGTCGGTGGCGCTCAGGGCCGTGGCCAGCCCGCCCAGGGGGCCCTCACCCGGCCACCGGTCCAGCACCGGCTCGAGCCCGAGGGCGGCCAGGGCGGCGGCGTCGCCCCCGACGGCCAGCACCCGCACGCACCCACCGGCGACCAGCGCATCGGCCACCCGGCGGGCGAGCGCCACGCCGTCGATCGGGACCAGGGCCTTGTCCCGTCCCATGCGCCGGCTCGCCCCACCGCACAGGACCGCGCCGACGGGAGCGACCACCTCGGCCCCGTCCCGCTCACCCCTCAGCGATGCCGCCATAGGTCGAGACGTCGGAGGGGGTGGGGGCGTCGTCGGTCACGGGCACGTCGGCCAGCGCCGCCCCGAGGTCGGCCACGAACTGGTCGGCCACCTGGGCGTGGTAGGGCGAGAGCATCACGTGGAGCCCGCCCTGCTGGCGGTCGAGGTTCCAGCCCCGGGCGTCCATCTGGTCGCCCACGGCGTCGTGCGAACGGCCCGGCGTCGTCACCTGGAACACCGAGATGTCGGGCGCCGGATCCACCACCGCGCCGTCGGACGCGGCGATCCCGGCGAGGAAGGCGGTGTGGGCGTCGAGCACCTGGCCGGTCAGGCGGAGGAAGCCCTCGTGCCCGAGGTGCATCAGCGCCGCCCAGGCGCCGGCGATCGGCGGGGCCGGTCGGGTGCCGGCCGGGGTCGAGCTGGCGTAGAGCCCGCCCGGCCAGTCGGAGTACCAGAAGTGCTGGTGCTTCAGCAGGTCCCGGTCCCGGTACAGCACCAGCGAGGCGCCCTTGAAGGCGTAGCCGTACTTGTGGATGTCGGCGCTGAGGCTCGTCACGCCCGGCACGGACAGGTCCCACGGCGGGACGGGCTGGCCCAGCTCCTCCCAGAACGGCAGGAGAAAGCCGCCGAGACAGGCGTCGACGTGGCAGAGCAGGCCCCGCTCGGCGGCCAGGGCGGCCACGTCGGCCACCGGGTCGATCGTGCCGAAGGGGTAGCAGGCGGCCGAGGCGACGAGCATCGCCGTCCGATCGGTGATCGCCTCGGCCAGGCGCGCCGGGTCGACCCGGCCGTCGGCCTCGACCGGCACCAGGACCAGCTCGATGTCGAGCAGGTCGCAGGCCTTGGCGAAGGCGGGGTGGGCGGTCTCCGGGGCGAGGATCTGCGGCTCGGGGATCCCCATGTCGGCGCGGGCGTGGCCACGGGCGACCTGGACGGCGCAGAAGATGCTCATGCTCCCGCCGGCGGTGACGGCCCCGGCGTCGGGCACGCCGCCGAAGAGGTCGGCCCCCATGGCCACGAGGTCGAGCTCCATCTGCAGGAGGCTCGGGTAGCGGAACGGGTTGAGGGCGTTCTCGTGCAGGTAGCGGTCGGCCACGGCGTGGAGCACGGCCTCGTGGGCCTCGTCGCCCGAGTTGTAGACGAGGCTGAAGGCCCGGCCGCCCTTCCAGTCGAGGTCGCCGGCCCGGGCGGTGTCGATCCGCTCCAGCAGCTCGTCGACCGGGGTGCCCGTCTCCGGGAGGCGGGCAGGACCGTCGTCGCTCATGGGCCGGACAGTAGGCCTACTTGACGATCCCGGCGACGTAGTGGCGGCGGCAGAGGAGCTCGTAGCCGACGACGTCGCCGAACAGCGGGGTCTCGGGGCTGCTGCCGATGGCGTCGGTGTCGGCGATCACCACCGTCTCGCCCTCGCGGGTCATGACCCCGTTGACCAGGCGGGCGTTGTGGGTCGCCCGCCGGCCGCACCAGCAACGGGTCTCGACGCTGAGCGGCACCCGCTCGTCGGCCACCTCCATCAGCCGCCGGGTGCCGTCGAACAGCCGCCCGCGGAAGTCGGTGAGGAGCCCGTAGGCGAAGACGTCGGCGCCCATCTCGTCCACGACCGCGGCGAGCTGGTCGATCTGCTCCTCGGCGTAGAACTGGACCTCGTCGCAGACCAGGAAGTCGAGGGTCCCGCCGTTCGCCCGGGCCTGCGCCCGGGCGAAGTCGAGCAGGTCGATGTCGGGCGTGACCTCGACCGCCGGGTGCGACACGCCGAGCCGGCTCGACACCGTCGTGCCCTCCCGGTCGAACAGCGTGCACAGGACGCCCCGCAGCCCGCGCCGGATCAGGTTGTGGTGGACCTGGAGGGCGACGGTCGACTTGCCCGAGCCGC
>DASYLG010000048.1:0-4459 GCA_036009685.1 Iamia sp.
ACACGGCGAAGCTCCCCCTCACCGGCAACCAGGCCGCCAGCATCCAGTTCCCCATCCAGATCGCCCGCCGCTCCTTCGGCCCGACCGGGCTGCGGTGGGGGTTCCAGTGCTTCGTCCCCTCCTCCGCCGGTGACCTCGGTGCGCTCTACCCGCTGGCCGACGTCACCGTCGGACCCAGCGACTTCATCGGCTTCACCGCCGCCATCGACCCGAGCGACGTGACCAACCAGTCGCTTCCGGCGAGGACCACGCTGACGTTCACCGGACGGAACGGCGACGGCTCGCCCACCACCCTCGCGTCCGGGTTCCGCACGACCGCCGGCCACGGCGTGACGCTGACACCCACGGCGGCCTCGCTGGTCTTCCACTCCGGGTCGACGACGGCGACGCCCGCCGCCCGCTTCGTCCTCGGGCCCCGCGGCGACCTCACCATGACGGTCCCGAGCGGGACGACGACGGAGCACGACCTGATCGGCGGTCTCGCCGGGACGGAGACGATCACGTTCGTCGAGGGCGACACGATCGGCTTCACCGCCGACGAGTGGGTCGACGGCACCCGCGCCGGCCCGGCGGCCTACGCCGCCGCCTACCCGTGGCCCAACAGCTCGCCCACCAGCGCGCCGACGGACCCGACGGCCTCGCTGCTGACCTCGGCCTACTCGACGTCCTACGCCTCGGTCCGGTCGGCGGCCGATCGCTCGACGGCGAACGGGGCCAACGGCGTCCACTACGCCGCCCAGCCCCACGGCTTCAGCCTCTACGGCGCGGGAGGGCCGCCGGCGGCGGCCACCGGGTACGACTCGCTGCTGTGGGCGAAGAGCCCGGGCGTCGACCTCGCCGCCGCCGACGTCTTCCCCCTGTTCCCGTACGGGGGCGCCTCGCCGGCCCAGTCACCGGGGAGCATGGACGCGGCGACGATGGCCGATCTGGAGGCGCGGGGCATCAGCCCGACGCGCCGGACCGCCATCGCGTCGGGGACGACGTCGTCGTCGAAGGCGTCCACGCTGGGCCTCCCGTCGGCCACCGCCGAGGCGGACGGATACCTGGCGGCCACCCCGTCGGGCTTGATCGTCGAGGTCGACGGCGGCGACTACCAGTGGGTGCTCCTCGGCCAGAACGGCGGCACCGAGGGCGTCCAGATGAAGATCTGCCAGCCGACGCCGCCGCTGTTCGACGCCCTCCAGTCCTCGTCGCTCTTCTTCGTCGCCGCCAACGACGACGAGCTGGGCGCCCTCCAGGGGTGGGACGCGGTCAAGGGCGGGACGCCGCCGTGCTCCGGCTCCGATGCGCAGTTCTTCAACGCCATGTCGATCGGCACCGGCGCCGACGCCTGGGCGATCCAGGCCGACGTCGGCCAGCTCAACCACTACGGCGACTACTCCAACGTGCTGATCGTCAAGGGCCGGCCCGGCGCCCTCCAGGACCTGGTCCGGAACCCGTCGCTGTGGACCCAGCCGGGCGTCTTCGGGGCGCCGTCCGACCTGCCGACCGGCGTCGAGCACGGCACCCCGCAACCACCCGATCCCGGCGAGCTCGTCACGCTGTCGGGCTGGCTCCAGGCCTACATCGCCGACGCCATCGCCCAGGCCGACGACGTCGCCAACCCCGACCGGTCGTTCTTCCAGAAGTTCAAGGAGATCGCGACCAGCACGACGTGGACCGGCGTCCTGGTGCTCAAGGCGACCCTGGCCCAGGTGCCGGCCCAGCTCGGAGGCCTGCTCGGTGGCATCGATCGCACGCAGTTCAACGCCCATCACTTCGGGATCTCCATCAGCCCGATCGCCGGCACGACGATCGAGATCCCCGACACCAGCTCGATGTTCGGGCTCGTCGACTACGTCGACCCCGTCTACCGGGAGCTGGGCACGGCGCCGATCCCGCCGGCCCCTGGGGCCACCTACGACTTCCGGGTCCTGACCCTGAAGGTCCTCTTCGACAACAGCGCGGTCAAGGACTTCCGCAGTCTCGCCCAGGCGACGCTCAACCAGGTGTTCGACCAGCCCGTCACGGCGATGGGCGACCCCGACAACCCCTACAGCTCGATCGTGCTCAACGGCTCGTTCCAGAAGCAGGGCGGCCAGACGCTCTACACCCTCGAGACGACCGACGACAACACCTTCCTCTTCGACAGCAACATCATGAACAAGGTCGAGGTGGTCAAGGCCCAGTTCTCGACGGTCAGCGAGACACCGCAGGGGGCCGACACGGTCATCGAGTCCCGCATCTCCATGTGGGGGTTCATCGACTTCAAGGTGATGACGCAGCAGCCGTCGGGCGGCAACGTCGTCCCGCCGACGTCGGTGGCGACGGCCGATCCGGACCCGGACCCGCTGATCCTCGACGTGCTCTCCTACGGCAACGCGCCCGGGCAGGACCTGAGCCGCACGGGCCTGTGCTTCTCGGGCCTGGCCCTGGCGATGACCGACGTCGAGCCGCCGGTGGGCTCCGGCACCCCCTCGACGCGCACGCTCACCTTCGACTCCTCGAAGATCGCCTTCGACCCCCTCCAGAGCACGCCGCGGCCGGACTCGGCGGCGGTCCAGCTGGCGCTGAAGGTGGCCGGCTTCTCCGGCAGTGGGCAGCGCGCCGCCGGCGGCTCCGGGGCGACGGTGCCCACCCCGGGCGACCTCGGGTACCTGAACGTGGGGGCCGACGTGCGTCTCGGCGGGGTCGCCGAGACGTGGAACGGGATCGTGTTCCGCGTCGACATGGGCACGCCCGGCAACCTGGCCGGCGACGTCGGCCTCACCTCCGAGCTCCTCGTGGCCTGGAGCCCCACCAGCACCAGCAGCACGTACGTGGCCGCCCTCGGGATCAAGCTGCCGGGCACCGGCGGGGGCGCCAAGCTGCTCAGCATCGAGGGCGTCCTGCGGGTCTCGATCGGCCGGATCGAGCTGTGCCGAGTACCCACCGGCAAGCAGGGCGGCGGCGCCTACGTCCTGGTGCTCGACGACATCGCCCTGAAGTTCCTGGGGATGCTCAAGCTGCCGCCCAACGGCAGCACCTCGTTCCGGCTGTTCGGCAAGCCCGGTGCCGGTCCCGACCCCGACCCGTCGGCCCTGGGCTGGCTGGCGATGTACGCCCAGTCGTCCGGCTCCTCGGCCGCGGAGGTGGCGTCATGACCTTCCCGGGCATGGTGCTCTCGGCCCTGTACGACGTGGCGTCGCGCAACCGCCAGGACCAGGCGGCCGCCGGGCTGACCCGCTTCCGGGCCTACCTGGCCCAGCAGGCCGTGATCCGTCTCTTCGTCGACGGGACCTCCGGGCGCGGCCACCAGGCGAGCAGCGTGCGCGTCCTCCGCAAGATCGCCGGCGACCTCCAGTACGGCGGCACCGTCGAGCTCGCCTACCGCGGTGGCCCGCAGACGCTCGCCGCCCTCCAGCTCCTCATCCCCGAGCTGCACGGTGGCCTCAGTGGCGTGATCGGCAACACCACGGTCCTGGTGGTCGCGTACCCCTGCACGGGCCGGCCCGTCGTCACCGTCGGGTTCACCGGAGGGGCCGACGACGCCCAGGGCAGCCCGGACGAGAACTTCGCCACCGGCCTGGGCGTCGGGACCTTCCTCCGCCTCCAGCCCTACGACTGGGGCGGGTCACCGGACCAGATCCAGTGGGACTCGAGCGTCTGGCCGTACCTCGACCTCCGCGCCCAGACGGTGCTCGGGGGCGGGTCGTTCCTCCGCCGCGCCTACGCCATGCCGGCGCCGCCCCCGCCGCCGTGGGGCACCTACCCACCGGCGTACGCCACCGCGCTGGCGGTGCTCCAGTGGCTCACCAAGACCGTCGCCACCGGCGACCTCCACCTGTGCGTCACCACCGGGATCCGGACGAGCGCCAAGTCCGAGATCGGACCGCCGGCCGAGGTGATCTTCAACCTCGTCACCGGTCTCCAGGCCTCGCAGCGGAACGGGACGAACCGCGCCCCCGGGTCGAGGTCGGTGGTCGTGGTCAACCTCGACGACATGGCCAGCGGGGCCCGCGACATCGCCGCCGCCCGCCAGCTCCTCGACGGGGGGATCGCCGACTCCGACCTGGCCTGGCTGGAGCAGGAGGGCACCACGGTCCGCATCCAACCGCACGCCGCGGTGGGTGCGCAGGAGGTCTACGCCGCCTGGCAGACGCGCAACCAGTACCTCCGCCCCCGCCGCGACACGAGCGCCGCCGACCGCGCCCACCTGCTCCTCCAGGGCGCCGACCTGGCGACGGTCCAGGCCGAGGTGACGTGGCTCAAGGGCACCAGCGATCGGGTGCTCTTCCTCCCGATCGGCCCCGTCCCGCTCCCGGTGTTCGACTACGTGTTCTCGTGCGCCACCGCGCCGACGGTCTTCGAGGGGCAGAGCACGGCCAACCTGGCGCTCACCCTCGGCAACCCGTACTTCCACGTCCGGCGCCGGGCGAAGCAGGGCGCGGGGGGTTCGCAGTACCCGTCCACCACGCTGGGGGCCGCCAACTTCGACACC
>DASYLG010000049.1:0-3482 GCA_036009685.1 Iamia sp.
GTCGGCCACGTGGGCGTTCGACGGCCAGGCCTCGTCGACGATGCCGTCGAGCGGTGGGGCGTCGTCGTCCAGCGGGAGGACGACCAGGTTGCGGACGTAGCGGCACCGGGGCTGGAGCTCGGCCGACTCGGGCGACTGGACGCCGTGCCAGTGCCGCAGCCAGGCCAGCCGGTCGTGGCCCTCGGGCTTCTGGAGCAGGCCGACGGTGAGCACGCCGGGCGACCGCACCCCGTCGGGCCAGTCCCGCGGCCCGCCGTGGGGCGACCCGCCGTACTCGGTGTAGAGCGACTCGGTGACGACGTAGCCGTGGACGGTCAGGTCGTGGGCCTCGGCCGCGGTCCTGATCCGCTCCTCGACCGAGGTGCCGTGGTCGTAGGCCGGCAGCCAGGTCGAGATCGTGGCCAGCAGCACCGGCTCGCCGTCGGGCCAGGGGACGGGCGGGGCCACGTCGGCCTCGGGGTCGTCGATGGCCATGCTGAGCCCCTGCACCGCCGGCTCGGCCAGCAGGGTCGGCGCCAGCCCGCCGACGAGGGCGTCGCGCAGGTCGCCCCGGTCCGCATCCGCGCTCCCCCGCGCCACCCAGATGACCTTCTCCATGAGCCCTCCTGGGGATCGGCTATCCGACGTCGGTGGCGAGGAGGTCGTCGGGGGTCTCCCGCCGGACGACCAGGCGGGCGTCGCCGTCGGCCACGAAGACCACGGCGGGGCGGAGGACCTTGTTGTAGTTCGAGCCCATCGAGTGGCCGTAGGCGCCGGTGACGGGCGTGGCCAGGAGATCGCCGACGGCGAGGTCGGCGGGGACCCGGGCGTCACGGACCAGGAGGTCGCCCGACTCGCAGTGCTTGCCCACGACGGTGACCCGCCGGGGGCGGTCGGCCTCCGGCGCTCGGGGGAGGAAGGTCTCGTAGCCGCTGCCGTAGAGGACCGGGCGGGGGTTGTCGCTCATGCCCCCGTCGACGGCCACGTAGGTGCGGATGCCGGGCAGGTCCTTGATGGTGCCGACGGTGTAGACGGTCACGGCGGCGGCGGCGGCGATGGCCCGGCCCGGCTCGGCGGTCACCCGGGCGGTGATGCCGGCCTCGGCGCAGGCCTGGCGGACGGCCGCGCCCCACTCGGCGATGCTCGGGGCCGTCTCGCCCTCGACGTAGGCGACACCGGCCCCGCCGCCGATCGACAGCTCGGGCAGGCCCAGGCCGATGAACCACTCGGCCACGGCGGCCACCGCGTCGTGGAAGAAGTCGGCCACGAAGACCTGGCTGCCGATGTGGAAGTGGATGCCTCGGACGTCCATCGCCGCGCTCTTGTGCGCCCGCTCGAGCGCCTCGGCGGCGGCCCCGGTGGAGAGGGTGAAGCCGAACTTCGAGTCGTCCTGGCCGGTGCGGATGAACTCGTGGGTGTGGGCCTCGACGCCGGGCGTCACCCGCAGGAGCACGGTGGGGACGAGGCCGTCGACCTCGTGGAGACGCTCCAGCCGGTCGAGCTCGTCGAAGGAGTCGACCACGATGCGCCCGACCCCCTCCTTCCGGGCCGCGACCAGCTCGGCCTCGGACTTGTTGTTGCCGTGCATGACCAGCCGCTCGGCGGGGACGCCGGCGGACAGGGCGACGTGCAGCTCGCCCGAGGTGGCCACGTCGAGGTGGAGGCCCTCCTCGTGGGCGATCCGGGCCATGGCCCGGCAGAGGAAGGCCTTGGTGGCGTAGGCGACCCCGTCGCCGAAGGCGGCCAGCGCCTCGCGGCAGCGGGCCCGCAGGTGGGCCTCGTCGTAGACGAACAGCGGCGTGCCGTAGGTCGCGGCCAGGTCGGCCAGGCGGCAGCCACCGATCATCAGCTCGCCGTCGCCCCCGACCTCCGCGGTGTCCGGCAGCAGCCCCCAGGGGAGCGCGCTCATCGGTGCCTCGCCGAGTCCTCGGACGCGCCCGCGCCGGTTCGTGGCGCGGGGCACCGATGAGCGCCGCCGGCTCCACTCGCTGCGCTCGCTCACGAGTGGTTCTCGTCGGTGCGGCCGTCGAGGACCTTCTGGATGCGCTCGATGAGGTCGTCGGGGTCGAAGGGCTTGGTGACGTAGTCGACGGCGCCGGCGCTGTAGCCCTCGGCCACCTCGGCGGCCAGGGCCCGGGCCGACAGGAGGATGACGGGGATGCCCGCCGTAACCACGTCCGACGCCAGGTCGGCGATCAGGTCCAGACCGCTGCGCCCCGGCATCATCACATCGCTGACCACGATGTCGGGGCCCTCGGCCCGAGCGAGCTCGAACGCGCTGACGGCGTCCTTGGCCCGCAGGACCGTCCAGCCCTCGAGCTCGAGGGTCAGCGTCAGCAGGTCGATGATCACCGGGTCGTCCTCGACCACCAGCACCGTCGTGGGCATGGCGGCCATCCTACGGGTCGCTCGGTGGCCCGATCCCATGGGGTTCGCTCCCCCGCCCGTCGCTATGGTGGTCGCCCCAGCCCTCGTAGCTCAGCGGATAGAGCATCGGCCTCCGGAGCCGTGTGCGGGCGTTCGAGTCGCCCCGAGGGCGCCACGGAAATCTAGGCCCTGACCAGCGATAACGCAACGGTCAGGGCCTGATGCGTTTTCCGCCTGGTGTCCGCCGAGCGCCGCCAGCGACCAGGGGTTTTGGGAGGCCTTTGGGAGGAGGCTGGGAGGGATTCACCCGCCTTCGACGCGTTGAGCGCGTCCTTCCGGCCAAGTTCGCCCCGCCGAGGGCGGCCCCACCGGCACGGGACCGATGACGAGGCCACACTCTGGCAGTGCAGGACGGACCCGCTAGGAGGCGAGAGGAACCTTGGGAAGACAGGTACGACCGCCTCGCCCGACAGGTCTCGTACTGGGTGATGGAGGGGCTCGATGATCGTCCCGCATGGGAGCAGGAGCACGGCGTCGTCTCAAGCTGGTGCCGGTCGTGCTTCCGCATGGTGTTCCACCGCGACCTGGATCTCGACGACCGCGGCCAATGCGCCCGGTGCCGGGTCGCTGCCGGCTGGTGCAGGTGGTGCTTCGACGAGCCCATCGTCTACCGGACGAGGGAGTCCTGCCGGACCTGCTATCGCTGGCTGATCCGCAACCAGGACTGCTACGACGACCAGGAGTTGGTCGCTCAACTGCGAAGGGTCGTGGACCGCCGTCGAGCGAGAACACCCCCTGCTAGATGAGATTCGAACCTTCCGTGCTCTGACCTGGCCATCCACCACCTTTGTCACAGGCCTGGATTACGGGGGTGAATACGGTGGGCGAGAGGTGGCGACGGGGTGGTCGCCGAAATTGCCGACCGGCACGGTGAGGTCGATGCACTGATCGACCTCTGATCCGCCTTCCCCAGGATGCCCCATGCGCTCGAAGCGGAATCGCTTGGTGCGCGCGTGCAAGCCCGTAGAGCAGGCGACGACCCTCGTCGACACGCTCACAGGCTTCACGGTTGCCCTGACGCGGCTGGTTCAGAAGGTGGCGCTGCTCTGCGCCGCGTTCGCCACCCTCGTCTGGGT